>CAZJXY010000200.1:0-6654 GCA_964549925.1 uncultured Bdellovibrionales bacterium
AGTCCAAATCCACTCGGTTAAGGGTAAGATCGATGAACCGAGAACCCGTGAAATCTCCAAGGCTAAAATGAAACTGATCAATCTTACGGCTTTTGTCATACCGAATCGTGTTGTCGATCAGTCCACCTTGGACAGTTAAACCCCTGGTTATCGCTCCAGAGTAGTCGGCGCGAAAGATCGCATCAAAAATCTTATCTGAGTTCCTAAGATCGACCCTTTGTCCGTCCTCCTTTCCTGAGCACTGGTGCTTCTCCTCAGCAAACGCCTCAACCACTTGAGTAAGAATAATTTCACGGAGGCGCTTTGCTTTGCACCGTTCGATTAACTCCTCCTCTGCCAGTTGCATTCGCTTAGCGTGAACATCCCTAAAACTGGCCGCGTCATTGCCGGCACTTTTAAGCATCGCCCTTATTTCTTGATCAGACATCCCGTCAACCGTCAAACAACCGGAGTAGTATTCCCGTCTTTCGGCAGGATCTAATTCATCCACGAAGGACTTAATCTCCCGTGCCAAGGTTGGATCAATTCTTTCTTTATCGAACTGCTCCGGCAGCTTAATTTCTAAGTTCACACCGCTTCTCGAGCGAAGCTTAATCGTCCCTTCAAAATCGGAGTTAATTGTCGCATCAAGGATATCTATAGTGTTCTCATTTCGACCCTTGGCTTGAATCGAGAAGTTTCTAGCCCCACGACCGATCGCGGAACCTACTCCATTTGCTTCTGGGGAGAGTGTTCCTTCAGGTGGTTCGATCTCAAAGTCATCTAATTGATTAGCTCGCACCAAGATCTCTGTAAGCTTCTCACCCATGGTTGTGCGAACCTCGAATGAGTCCCGAGCCGGCATAGCCTGCGGATTTAAGTCCGGATCAATTGAGAATGGCTTATCTTGGCCTGGTTCGAATACAGCCCTCCCATTTTCGCAAATCTGCTCCAGTCCAAATACTTTTTGAGTATCTAATTCCGGATTCGGATCATTTACGTTAAAGAGTATGTTTAGTAAGCCCTCCTTAACTTGGCTGCATCTCTGGGAACTTGCTGCTGCATCGCCCGGCTTACAACCAGCGAGATTATAGATCAAGCGATCTTTAGTGATCGTGTTTTCGATAATTATCGAGGTTCTCCTTCCGCTCTTTAGGTCATCTAGATTATAATGGAGCTCTACGCCCCTACCGGAAGGTCCATTATTTGCGTGAAAGAATCTCTGAATCTGCTGCAGCGACTCGGCAAAACTTTCAGTAACCTCTATCCTGTGCCTTTGATGCGCCTGAGGATCTTGGCCATAATCTATTTTAAGAAAATTCTGCCGGAATCCATCAACCTCTGTTCTTAACAGATCCAGATGACGTCCCAATTCCGCAAGTACGTTTTTTCGATCTGCTAAACTCGAGTTCGTATCATTTACACGCGTCTTGATTTCGTCAAATTCTTTAGATAACTGCAGCCACTGCGCGTATTGATCTTTTCCTGCCTGATCGGTTAGCGACTTTGTCGCCGCTAAGCCATCTTCGATTGCTAATTCTATTTTCTCCAGATCCTGGATTAACTTTTCCTCTTCCGTCGGCTGTTTCTGGCCGTTACCTTGAGATTTTGAGCGTTGATTAGAATGGGATTGTTGAGCTGGCATGATTTGATCTTAAACACTCATTTAACGTTATAGCCATTGTGCTGCAACCAATCCAACTGGCCCTTCTCTTTGGTTAATGTGTGGAATCCCCTGATGAATGCGCTTCCTTTCGGCGATATCTGAATTGTGTAATTCGCGGGGCCACTGACTTTCGCTTTGGAGCCCACAACTGCTTGTTCCGGTATTAGATAACCGACTAACGGAACGCTCAAGGGATCGGCGTCCACAATACCGTTGTTGTCCTTTCGATAGATTTGATTCTCGTTATACCGAGCAAGATGTCTTATTACAGTATTAATCAGTGCACGATTAGTATCTCTGAGGAGAATTCGCTCGATCAGCTCCTCTTTTTCTAGGGTATTTCTTAATTCAGAAACCTTCTGGGCGTCGATTGTTAGAAGCTCTTTCTTTAGCTCCTCATTATTGCTTGCAAAGATCTGCTCAAGTGTCTTTCCGCAATTTGATGCATCCTCCTCTATTTTTCTCTCCTGTAGCAGTACCCTTCTATAATATTGATCCCCAAGGGACGATGCCAGCGTCGGCCGTTGATAAGTATGCTTGACAGGTCCCGTGTTCTCTAACGCTGCCTGAAATGATGCGACAGCGTCATGGCTAATTTCTCTAAGTTCATTTTCGAGCTGATTCTTATCTGGAACTATCTCTTCTAGAGACTTTCCGCGATCACTTGGTTTGGCCTGAATCTTTTGATTCAATAGCAACACTTGTCTGCAATACCGCTCATCCAAAGCTTTCACTTTGGGTAGATCGATATCATCGATTCCATCAAAGAGTTCCGCCTTTAAGGCCGTAACATCGCAATTCCTCAACCTGGCACCTAGCTTCTCCAATTCAGATCTTTGCTGCGGGTGAAGAGCATCCAGATCTGGCTTTTTACCTAGCTTAATTCCCAAAGAAAATTTCGAGTTCCCCGATGCTGTTGGTTCCGTCTGAATTCTTAAGGTTCCAGTGTAAAAAGGATCAATGCAGATGTAGGCTTGAGAGATTACCTCTGACTTTAAAAGCGTGGGTGCAAGCGTTTGACCAGACACATCCATAAACACGCTTTGTCTTCCATTTAAAATTGCACATGCGTGATCGCCATCTCCGCCAACATATCTCTCGGAAAATTTTACATTCTTGCTGATTCCACTCGTACCCGCTCTTGATTTGGTTAGCCTTGTAAAGACCTCTTCAACTCCGCGTCGATCTCCATTTTCATCGACCATACGAAGAGTTTCCTTTGCGCTATACTTATCATCAACAGTCCAGTCTGTCCCACCATCTGTCTGGCTACACAACTTCGCAAATCCGCGCTCGACATCGCCCATGACGATATCATAGAGCGCCTCGCACAAACTCTTCTTCCTGGCTTTTAGATTTCCACTGTCCACCTGGGCAATGCGGAGTATAAGTTGATCTGAAAACTGATCTTTTCCTGGCGTAAATCCAGTGTTTGAATTGATAAATCTCAGTTCAAAGACATCCCCTCTTTGCTCAATTGCGCTTAACCAATCCGTTTGGGGAAGGTTAGTGGACAATTTAACTCCCCGGGCAGAAAGCACCTTTGAGACCTGAGAGATAAATTCTTCAAAAGTCATCTGGTCTGTCTGAACACGCTCCGGGTTTAAGTAAGCTTTGAGAGAATCGCCACCTAGAATTTTTGCTGCGGCGATCGCCGCCTCTTGCTTTGGACTAAATTTTGAAGTCGGTGCGCCAGCTTGACCCGTATTCGCTCCTCCCGCCGAAGATGTCCCAGGATTAGGCGCGGCTGAGGCGCTTCCAGTTTGAGCGCCTTGGGTCGGTGGAGGTTGATTTGGACCAGCTTGCGAGCCTGCAGTACCAGCTGCCGGTCCTGAACCAGGCGCTTGAGCCCCGGAAGATGATGGCGCCTGTTGATTCGCCGATCCGGCTCCGCCCGCTGTTGCCTGACCTGCCCCTGTGTTCGGCGCCGGCGGCGTATTTGGTACTCTGCCGCTAAGCTGTTGTATGTCCTTTCGTAAGAGATCGATCTGTTCCTTAACTTCTTTGATCTGTCCTTCAATACTGTCTATCCGTTTTTCAATCTTGTTCAGCGCTTCGAGAATGCCCTGCAGTGCCTTTTCAACAGCAGCTGAGTTCGCACTCTGTGTCTTAATATCAGCCTTTCCTTCTGTCGGAGGATCCTTCGGTGCATTGGTCGAGGCGGCTTCCTGAGTCTTAGTATCATCCTTATTTTGTGGGGCTGCCGGATTAGAGCCAGCCGGATTCGTCGCTGCTCCTGGATTTATAACTCCTGGCCCCTCGGCGCCCGCGAGGTCGAGAGGGTCACTTCCCTCCACAGTAGTTGCGGTCTTCGGACTTGCTGCATTTCCAGATTGAGGAGAACTTTGATTAGGGGTAGAAACTCCAGCCGCCCCGCCATTATTCTTATTCTCGCGTAACATCAGCTCATCCGATCGATTTCTCAACTCCCGAATGAATTCTGTTAACCCTTTAAGCTCTTCAATCTTTAACCGACGCTCCCCTTGTTCACGGACAGAATCGGGAATTTGATCTTCATCCCTAAAATGATTCCAGCGCCCTACTAATTGATCGCCAT
Source organism: uncultured Bdellovibrionales bacterium (assembly GCA_964549925.1). GTDB lineage: Bacteria > Bdellovibrionota_C > UBA2361 > UBA2361 > J135 > CAZJXY01. Next base: position 4,203 of record CAZJXY010000200.1, read on the forward strand.
CGTAGACCGTCTTTCTACCGCTACTTTTTACGATTTTATCCAAATCCTGATACAGCTTCTTAAACTCATCCGGGGATAGTGCACTTGGATGTGGGTAACTTAACTTTTCTACCACTGGACGAAGAGTTTGTAGGATTGCTTCCTTCTTTGGAAAATTTCCAAGGGAGGCGTTAAGTTTATCAAGACGAATAAGAGCAAGCGATTGTAGCTCGGGGATAAGCAGGTCGACAACCTTATTCGCAGCGTCCATCGCCCGCGCATATGGATTCGAGGTTCGGAGTGTTTCCAACGAGGATCTAAGCCGACCCACAAGCTCCTCGGGTTGAGTGCCAGAGCTTAATTCGCTAAGCGCGTCACTCACAGCAAGTCTAAATGCATCGCTCTCGGCTGAGCCTAAAACCTGACTGGAATTAAGATAGGCGTTTACCTTCTTCTCATCGAGCCCTTGAGATGGAGTCCAAAAAGATCTTACCTCAAGTTCTACCGAACTTAGCGGCTTTAAAGAGGCTACAGCTGTCTGTTCCAATCCTGCCATACGGTTCCGAAATCTAAACTTCTAAAAAGCAACGGACCTACCATTCCCCAAGCACTACCGCCCAAAAAGAGAAAAGACCTCCTACTGGTCTTATCTTCTAACCTATTGAAACTACTAAAAATTAGAAAAGATCCTCCTTGCTTTATACTGTAGTTATGCTTCGCCCAGATGATTAGGTAACCTCCGTTTTTAGGGGTGGCGTCCGAGACCGGTCGATAGGTCAGGATAGGCCGGTGGACGCCCTGGTTCCCTATAATCAATTGAGCCATCGACTGGGCAACTCAAACGACCATTTAAGCGCTCCAGCTTTTCGAATCTGCAACTCAGTTCGTCAAAATGGGCGCCGTTTCCATCTGGCACCAGACTTGTGCCAGCTATAAAGACATTTACCGCTGGATACACGGTGGCCTGAGCGGAATTATTAGCTGGGTTTCGATGGAAAAAGTAGAGAAAGCCACCGTGCAAAGCTACTCTTCCAAAAGAATCCGTCCCAATATTGGGAAATGTTGGAAGTTCATCAAGTGACGGGCCTCCGCCAGCACACTCTGATATGTCGTACTGCACCCCCGCCTTACTGAGCATTGTCGGGTTTGAATGAAGGTTTGAAAGCTCAGTCAACACAAAACCCTCATCTCGAATAGTATTGCCGGCAGTTGCTTGAGAGATCGGATTTTTGCGTTTAAAAATAGTTCTTGAGATTCCACCGTGGTGATGCTCAATCTCTTTGGTAAACTGGTCCATTGGAAAATCCTGGGGACAGACCAATTCAAGCGCGTGAGGTCCAGCTACCTCTAAGTTTTCCCAATCGGGATGGCTCGGTGCATATACTTGCACAGGAGGTCTCGAACTATTAGTTTGGGGCGGAACAGCGCTCTGCTCTAGCGGTGTATTTTGGGCGCCATCATGCGGACCGGCTTCTCTAATACCTCTAACCCAATACCCGGCACCGAAACTTCCAAGCACAAGAGCAACTACCCCAAGACACCCTCTCGCACCGGCGCTTACTCGAGCCAAAGTCCGATCGATCGCCCCTCCCATTCTGCTAAATACGCCAGACTGGGGCTGCGGGACCGTCTCGTCGCTCTCAGTTTCAGCACTCGATTGAGTGGCCGCTACCTGCTTCGCCTTCTGCGCACTTAAATTACTCGGCTCATTCTGCTCGACTCCTTTATCAGCTGCACTCTCTGACTCAGCCCCTTTAAATAATCTCTTTAGCCCCTTCAATCCGCTCTCAATAACTCGACCTAACTTCTGGGCTGCGCCACTAAAGGCAAGCTCCATCGGGCCCATCGCTCTTTGAGTCTCTTGTTTTCTCGCTTCTGCCGTTTCAACACCAAGTTCATCTCGTTTTGATTGATCCGGCTCGCCCTCCGTCTTGACTGAAGATTCTGGCTTTTTTTTCTGGCCTTCCAAATTCATCGCTTCCAATGCAGCAATCCGCCTCTCTAACGCAGAAACCTGTTGTTCCAGTGCTTCATTTTTTGCACGCATCTCCTCGAGTAATTTGTCTTTCTGTTGCGCTTGGGATTCGGCCTTGTTTTTTGCAACTTGAGCCTCCTCAAGGTCCTTTTCCAGCCTTGTATTTCCTGTTCTCAGCTCCGCATTCTCCTTCTCTAGCTGCTCATTCCTCTTTTCTAGCTGCTCGATCTTGGTTCCGTCGCGTAAATCGTTTGATTGGGGTAGGGTCTCAGTCGTAAGATCCTGCGGCAGCCAAGCTGTTCTAGATTTTAGTTCTTCGGCTCTAATCTCCATTCGATCTATAAGTTCCGCCAGATTCTTGTTCTCTGGGGCAACCAAACCGTGATCTTTTACAATTTCGGAAACGTCTTTTCTAAGCTTAACGAAATCATGGTTGGGGTTAAGGGTCGGGTAGTTAAGTTCGTGCGCGACTGGTGCAATCTGCTTCAGTAACTGAGT
>CAZJXY010000201.1:0-6653 GCA_964549925.1 uncultured Bdellovibrionales bacterium
TGAATAAGGCTAGTGTGTTTCGTTGGGAAGAACTTCCTAAAGATTCTCCAATTCCGCTAATTGAAAGACAAAGAGTCATCGGAAAACAGGCCATGATTTCAAAAGTCGTGCTTCATACCGGATGCTTTGTGGCATCGCATGCTCATGAAAACGAGCAGTTCGCTGTGGTCCTTTCCGGTCGCGTAAGATTCGGATTGGGCGAAGAGGGTAGTAAGGAGTTTGAGGAAAAGACATTAGTCGGAGGAGAAGTCTTATATCTTCCGGCGAACGTGAAACATTCGGCTCGGGCACTAGAAGAGACTCATATTTTAGATATTTTTAGTCCTCCCTGTGAAAAGACTGGGATCGATTTGCAGCGCTAATTTTTGATCTTTTCAACGCTTTGCAAAAACTCAGAGAGGATCTTTTGAAACGTCTCTAAGCTTGAAATACTGACCCATTCATGGTCAGTCCCAATTCCGCCGCCAACTGGGCCAAACTCAACACCGGCGCAACCGACTCTGGTAAAGTGCCTTGCATCGGAAGTTCCTTGGGCACCGTACAGTTTAACCTCACCTTTCTTAAATTTTCGAGCTGCTGCTTTGAGAGCTTTTAGATATTTGTTAGTTGGTGCCACAAATAGCGCCGGTTCATTTGCCACGACCTCTAGCTTAAGCCCAGCCGGGAGTAGCCGCTTGATCCATTTCAGAATCATCTTCCTATCTTTCGGAACGAAGCGAAGATCAAGCCAGGCACAGCAGCAGTCTGGAACCTTATTGAAACTTTGATTTGGAGTTTCAATTCGGCTTAAGTTAATTGAACTTTGCCATACATTTTTTTTAGGCACGGGGATCTCTCTATACAGTCGATCCAAGAATTTATTCATTTTAAGTAGAGCGTTATCGCCACGCCATGGATATGCGCCGTGTGCGGTTTTGCCCTTGGCAGTAATCCTTAACCAAAGAACTCCCTTGGCTTGATTCACAATATCGAATCTGGTGCTTTCTCCGGCGATTACAAAGTCCGCTCGAACACCTTTATCGACTTGAAACTTTGTGCCATCAAAGCCACCGATCTCTTCGTCCGTCACGATTTGAAGTCCGAGAGGAAAGCTTACCTTTTTAGCATTTTGTTTAAATACGTGGAGCATTGAAGCAACGTTAGCTTTCATGTCCATCGAACCCACTCCAAAAACTTTATCTCCCTTAATTTTAGGGGTGTACTGGTGCAGTTTCCCTGGAATTACATCTAAGTGACCATTCAATATCACTTTAAAGCGCTTAGGCATTCGCTTTTGGTTATGCACCAATATGCTTTTTCTTCCGTTTCTCTCGAACCGTTCAATCTTAAATCCTTGGAGCTCAGAGCTTACTAGTTTTAGCGCCTTAGAAAGTTCCACTGGCCGATCCGGATCTGAGCGGAGCGAGATTAGTTTTTTGGTAAGTTTAAGTACGGAATTTGCCATGGCTACGATTGTCTACCCTAATCCGTTGGGATTAGGGTAGACCCTCAATTTTAGTTAGCATTCGGATCATTCTCAACTACAATCTCAGCCCAGACGGTGTCCTTCGAGCCGTGTAACCGACCCTTTTGTGCCTCAGTGGCATCTGAGCGCATGAGCGATCTAAAGCCGCAGATAAACTCCGCCTTACCATTCGTAAATGAGAGAAAATTTCGATCAATATAGGAGTACTGATGTCCATCACTCTCGTTTAAAATCGTAGCCGGTTTCATCTCCATTTGTACCAAGTACTCTCCTCGTTTTCTAAGCTCAGTACGAAGTTCCGTTCTAAAATCCCTATCCGGAAGCGGACCATGTACGTGTCCGTAACAACCATACGTTCCCTTTAGAGGTTTTGCGCGAAGTTCCACTGAACCATCCTCGACATCTGTGACTTCGATATCTTGGGAGGCTAGAAAGGCTGCAAATCTATCGGAGAGTCGATTCTCACCTTTGAACTCCACATAACGCTTGTGCTGGCCTAAGTGTTTGGCAAGCTCAGGAGAGTAAAGATCACTCTCCGCTTTTACCAAAAACCCCATACCCATACTGAGCATATATTCTTTTGTGTCGTTGATCCTTCTTTCCGCCGACATCTCCGGAGCATCGATATTGAAGGTGATCGTGTTTTCCTTAATCGTCCGGCGCAGATTGGGGTCAGCGAGCAATGGATTGTCTACTTGAACATCGGGGTGTTTCAACTTATCCACCGGATCTGAAGAGCGAACGTACAATAGATAATCACACTTCCCATGATTTTGATTAAGATATTCTTTGAACTCCTCTGGTCCGAAGAATTTATCAAAGCCAGAAAGTGCTTTTACTTCGTCGTCACTCAAAGTATCTCCACCGAACTTCCCAAATTCTGAGGCACGCATGGCATCGTACTTCTGTTCAGTAACGGCCAGCAGCGCAATCGGTTTTGAGTGGGTATGACGTAGTTGATCTAGAGCGTTGCGGAACTTCTCTTTGAACACCGTTGGAGACGAGGAATCGGTTTCAAAGATTCGTTCCAACAGTTGATAGCATGCGAGCGAATTTTCGATTTCGAAGACCCTCTCTCTCAAAACCTGTTTAAGGTCATCCTTACTCATACCCTTGGCGACTTCTAAAAACTTCTCAGGAAGTCCGATCATATCGACCTGAATGAAATAGTTGGTCGGCATCCCGTCCTTCGAGAAGCAGTATTGGTAGTCAGTGGGGTGCTCTCTATTAGCCTCGACTAACGGAGCGAAGGCTCGGTTATACTCAGCGTAAAGTTCGCATAGTGCCTCGACCACAACCTTTGGGTACGCGGTTTTGTAATTAGGTAGGGTCTTAAATGGCCCAAGATCAGTTTGGATATCATTCCGCGTGACGATGGTGCCAAGTTCAGCCTGACTTCTTTCCCTTTGGGCTTGATTTAGAGCCTCTCTTGGACGAAAGCCTGATATATCGGGCAGCGATCCGAGATCGTTAAAGCTCTCTAAACCACCCAGCCCCGGAGCTGAGACTCTGCGGGTGGGTTCCTCTCCTGATGCGTCTGTATTGGTTTGCATGATTTTCTCTCAAGATAATTTTCATCGTTAGAACTACGTTTCCCAAGTTAAGCTCAGGGTAGACGGGTGCGTTGTCGCAAAACTCTGGCGACAGACGACTCGCTACGCGCCTAATTTGGGTGTGTTAATTAAAGAACGAACGTGAAAAAGATCTGCATGCAGCCTCAATCGCTAAACTTCAGTTGCGTACTCTCACGGGAGAGTACGCAATTACGATCGACCAAAAAAAAACCTCCTCACCGTATCTTCCGATCTCGGTGAGGAGGTTTCTTAAATCTATCTGCCTTAGCTTACCTCACCGTAGACTCCTCCCTACGAGCATAAAAATCTCAATATTTACGAGGATTACTGCGAGAAACGCTAAGTTTTTCATGAGCATTTAATTAAACTATTGGACTAGAATAGTTGATCTAGATCGTTACAGTCAACACAAATTTACTGGTTTTGAATTTTTAAAGGACTCGGGAGTGGCGGAAGTCCGATCGCCGCACGTGCGACTTCGCATTCTTTGGTTCCGGGCTCAAACTTTCGGCAGACCGTGGGCCTAGTTTCATAGATCTTACAAAGATTGGATTCACCCAGAAAACAACAGCTTTGCTGAAAGGGCAGGGGGTGGAGTTTGTAGTGGTAATCCTTACTGCGTGACCACTCGGGGAGTTCCAGTCCTTCCTCCTTGATCTTAGGTTCCCTATCCGCATCCTCTTTGGAGACAAGAATTTGGAAAGTACGACAACATGCGCCGCAAAGGTCACAGCTTGAGGTGGGGGTAGCTGATCCCTGGTTCATACTTGGAAGATAACGAATTTTGACTCGGGTAGGGAAGTGTCTATCTAAAGTTACGAACGGAGGCGTAATCGAGAATAACGCGGACCTAGGGGGAATTTACAGGATTATTTGCAATCGGACTGACATTTATCACCGATTCAATCTTCCACTCTCCCTCGACTTTTTTAAATTTGAACAACACCTCATGCTCCTCAAAAAAATAGTCGTCGCGACCTCTACTTCTCCCCATCCCCCTTAACAATACTTTCATCTCTCCACTTTCCCAATCGGACTTAATTTTTGGATTCAGCGCGGTTACGGCAAGTTGCTCAACTTCAAGCCGCAGAGCTCCCAGATATTTGACTATGTCATCTCGAGTTAAGGAGAAATTTTCGGTTGCATCTTCGAATACCAACGTGATCTTGCATGGCTGAAGACATTGGCTTGCCAACTCTTTAGCCCAACTTATCTTTTGAAATGGATGCTCACCGTACTCGTATGAAGCAAGTGTGGCTGCACTCTGTATAAACTCTGCAAGCTCCTTCGCAGGAGAATCGTTAAAATAGCGATATAAGTAGTAAACTGAAGCGAATAAAATCAACAGGATTATAATTTTCCTTCTCATCTGATAACCTAATCTCTTATATTTTCAGAAGCTTGAATAGTAAGAGAAAGTTGTTTTTAATTTAAGCGTTATGATACGGTCCACGGGGTTTAGACTTGGGGAATGAAATTTTAGCCGACAAAAACATAATCCTTATTTAGGAGCTTTCGATGCGTACTCTGGCCATAGTTATCCCGTTTGTGATCGTCCTCTCCGCTTGCGGCCCCAAAGTCTGCGACTCTGATGCTGCGTATAATAAGATGTTGGCTCTTGGGGCAGTTCAAGGTCGGCTTGCGGCTGATGGTGGCGAAACTTCAGGTGAATTTGCGGCCTTTCTTGGGACCGAATCTGGCAAAGTGAGTGAGTTGATAGCGCAGGGAAAATTTGTCGAGGCTTGTGCAAAGGCCGATGAGATTGCTGCAAAGTATAAGATTGATCTAGCTACGGTGCAGAAGGATATCATTACCATAGAGCAATTGAGAAAAGATGGCGGAAAGGGATCGGGCACCTGTTCTCTTGCAGATGCCTCAAAAAAGCAGATGGAGCTTCACGGATTGTTGCAAAAACAAGTTGAGGCCGGAAAAATGGACTCAGATATCTTTCGAAGGTTCAATGATGATACACGTGCGTTCGGTGAGTACCTATCTACTGACCCGAGCAAAGCTTGTAAATTGATTGAGGACTTAAAGGTGAAATACGGCGTCTAACTATTTGTATAATCCGTGACGCTCGATATATTCCATTACCGCTTGCGGAATCAGATCCGGGGCTTCATGGCTATGAAGTCTTGACCTTATCTCAGTAGATGAGACATCAATATTTGGAAGTTCCGAGTCAATTAACTGTAGTAGTGGAATTGGGGAATTTGATATCTTACAGTCCCCGGCCCGAGGAACTGTAACTACCGTGGCAAGTTGGGGAATCAATTCCACATCTCGCCACCTGGATAATTCATTTGCTGCATCGTTACCGATAACAAAGAAAAGCTCTGAACCGGGGTTGAGCTCGGCATGAATTCGTTTGAGTGTCTCGACGGTGTAAGATGGTCCAGAGCTCGCAATCTCTATCGGGGAGACATATAAACCCGGTTCCCCTTGAAGCATCGCCTTTACCATCTTGATTCTATGCTCAGCTGTGGCTCCGCTTTGCGCCTTTAACGGATTTTGACTGGTTGGGATAAAGACCAATGAATCCAGATTAAGCGCTCTAACGGTTGCTTTGGCAACCTCCAAATGTCCGACATGCGGTGGATCAAATGAGCCACCCAAAATTCCGATTCGGCCGGACAGCTCTCGAAAGCTCTTTAGCTCCGGATCGGAGGTAGAGGGAAGCGCAGCTCGCTCGAGATTGAAGTCGTGATTTAGCTGATCATGAAACTGCATAACAGCTAAGCGCTAGGTGTCAAGCCTTGGGATCTACCGAGCGAAGGATCGGGTTCAATATTAAACCCCCTTTCACGTAGAACAGATCTGGAATCTGTAATCCGCACACCGGCTTGAGTTAGGGCTCTTAACATCTTTAGTTCATCATCTGGCTGAATATTAACTGCGCGACTAGCGTCCAGCACGAGTTCAGTCCTAAACCCCAGTTTTGCAGCGTCTAGCGCTGTAAAGCCAACACAGTAATCCGTCGCAAGTCCACAAACGGTAAGCTCAATTTCATCAACCTGGACGCCCTGAGAGCGTGCAGATCCTTCAAGGCACTCCCGTAGTTCGGTTTCCTTATCTTTTGCGTTATCAAAAAAGCCGCTGTAACTATCGACTTTCCAGTCAGTCCCTTTGAAGATGATTTTATCAATCAAAGCGCTCTTAAGGTCAGGGTGAAATTCCGAACCGAGACTATGTTGAACGCAATGATCCGGCCAAAGTGTCTGTTCGACCCCATTTTGAATGACTTTGTCATAGATATTTGTTCCAGGATTATTTGACGCGAAACTACTGTGATTCTCGGGATGCCAATCCTTTGTGGCAACAATCAAATCGAATCCGCCGCATTCGATCAGCTGGTTTACAATCGGAACAATCTTATCTCCATTGGGGACAGGAAGAGTCCCGCCCGGACAAAAATCTCGCTGAACGTCTACAATTAAAAGTACTCTCATATCGCTGCTCTCGTAAAATTAACCAGCGTAGCCGTGATTGATCGGAACCCTTCTTCCGAAACCAAATGCGTGTGGTGTGACTCGAATTGCTCCTGGGAGTTGGCGACGCTTTAATTCTCCATTGTGCAGCCTACGATAGGCGTTATCTAAGACCGCCTCAGAAAA
>CAZJXY010000202.1:0-6648 GCA_964549925.1 uncultured Bdellovibrionales bacterium
CCCGAGCATCCCTTACGCGATTAAATACCTTCTCTTTAACCGCATAATATTCGCATATGTCGGCTAAGGCTTCCTTCTCATCTGCCCCACCCTCGAGCGCGTCTCTCAATTCCGCCTCAACCCCGTCGAATACATCGACCATGGCGAGTAGGTCTGAGTCCTCCTCACCTAGACAAAGGCCGCGCCACCTATCACTACTCTTAAAATCGATTAGATTTCCAGCCTCTAATATGGCTACGGCTGATACCACTTCCCTAAGTACTCCGCGCTTAGAGGCTTCGATCAGCATCCTTCCACCTTCGACCGAACATGGAAGCTTAGCAATCTCGACCCCCAGGGGAGTAATCTCTCCATCGGGAGTTATGCATCCAAGGGTTTTTAATGTCTTTTTGGCTTGTTGTACCTCTGAAGCCCTAGGCGCATGGAATAGTTCAAACTCCTCGATATCAATACCAGCCTCGAGTAGACGCAAGACCGCTTGATCTGGTCTGACACGCTTCATCTCGGGGATTGGGAAGTCTGGTCGCTCACTTAGATCAGTTGGGCAATGGTCAATATAAATCCCTGGCTTAGTCCTTCCGGCACGACCGCGCCGCTGGGTCGAATCGGCCTTTGAGATCTCACCTAAATAAAGTCCCTCGATACCGTTTACAAACTCAACCCGGCGCTCTAAGCCGCTATCGACTACAGCATCGATATCAGGGATGGTGATACTTGTTTGTGCAACGTTTGTGGCCACGACAACTTTGGGTTTACCGTAACTTTTAAAGACCCGGTCTTGCTCTTCGAGAGTTAAATCACCATGGCAAGGGAGGATCTCGGCCTTGACCTTCATCCGACGCAAGGTCTCGATTGTCTCTTCTATCTCGCGCTTCCCGGGTTGAAATACTAAGACGTTTCTTCCCTCTCGCACCAAATCGGCCACATCTGTTTCGATTGATCGACCGGCTTGGCGCTCAGTCACCGTGTGCGTCCTTCCTGGAACTTTGATTGTTGCAGTATCGCCTCCAAGATAATCTTCAAGTCGCTCGTGGTCGATTGTGGCTGACATTATCACCACGCGCATTTTGGGATTTTCAGCCGCCTGCTTTTTAACCCAAGCGAGAAGAACTTCCATATTAGTATTCCATTCATGGATCTCGTCAATTACAAGCACATCACAGCGTTGCTCTCTTCCGGCTAAGCGGCGCACCATCTCTAGCCCATCAGTGCAGTAAAGTAGTTGTGTGTTTGGCGAATCACTTCGATAAAGGGCAGTCCTGTACCCCACGCGCTCGCCTAAATTCTCCCCCATCTCATCAGCTGCGCGTGCTGCAAGACTTTTGGCTGCAATAATTCTGGGCTCGGTAACCACGACCTGCTTACCGGATTGGGCTAACATTTGCGGGACGCCTAAGGACTTTCCGGCACCGGTTTCAGCGCTTATAATGGTAAACTGGTGTTGTTCGATCGTGGTTTTGATTTGATCAAGGTAGTCATCGATCGGGCGATGAGGGCGTTCGACTGGCATTCTTGGAGGAGTGCGTACTCTTACACCAATCGCGCTCTCTTGAGGCAATAAATTCGCAGCGTCAGTAACTAAAGTTTTGGTTTGATCTACGTTGAAGCTGGAACGAGCGAGGTCAAGGCCCTGATCCGTTTCTATAATATTAAAGCCAAAGGGGAGGGTGTCAGCGGGGAAAGTGGAGGATTGAGTAGTCGAGTTGCCCATTTGGGTCAATATTCCTAAAAACTCTCTGCTCCCTATCAGTTCAAATTCAGTTTATCCTTTGGGTGGAGAACAACCTAAGGATATTTGTATTTACTTTTTAGGCGCAGAAAGTAAGCTCACGCGGAAGGAAAGGGGCATTCCAGTAAGAGTGTCAGGGATTTCCCTATTGGTTAAGGTGGAGAGCTATTGAGCTAAGAGGAGGATTAGAATGTCTGCCGATCCATTTGCAAATTACAAAGCAGTTCAACGTGAAGGCTGGGGCCTTTTTGCGCCATTGGAGATTATCACCATCCAACCAGCAGGATTCTTGATTGAGTTTGCACGCATTGGTAAGGCCGATCGAGTGTTGGATGTTGGCTGCGGAACCGGAGTGACCACAGTTACCGCTGCAAGACAAGGAGCGGAAGTTTTTGGATTAGACCTCTCTCCGGCTTTGATCGCTCAAGCAATTGAGAATGCAAAAATTGCAGGAGTTGAGATAAATTTTAGAGAAGGAGACGTCGAGCAGCTTCCGTACAAGGATTCTGAGTTTGATGTTGTAATTAGTCAGTTTGGGCATATGTTTGCTCCGAGACCAGACGTGACAATCTCCGAAATGTTACGTGTGTTAAAGCCGGGCGGAAGAATAGCCTTCTCAACTTGGCCTCCGCATCTATTCACCGGAAGGATGTTTTCTCTGGTCTCAAAGTATCTTCCGCCACCTGAGGGTGTTGCTCCACCGTCACTATGGGGGGATCCTGGCGTGATAAAAGAGCGGCTAGGGGAGAGAGTAAAAGATTTAGCATTTGATTCCGGTTTAATGTTGACACCAGGCTTAAGCCTCCCCCATCTAATGGCAAAATTTGAAAGCACTGCAGCGCCTGTGATTAAGCTTCGTGAGAAATTGGAGAAAGAAGACCCGGCCGCATTGGCGCGCTTTAGATCTGAGTTGCGAGAGCTTGCGGCAACGTATCTAAAACTAAACTCTTTGCATCAACACTTTTTGATGAGTAGAGCGGTGAAGCGTTAGTATAAACCTTGTGCCTGTGCCCGTAAATCAAGCTCCTCGGCATAAAGTTTAAGAATATCATCAGTCCGCTCGTGACCGGTAAGGCATTCTCTTAAGACTTTGTCTAACACCTCCCTCCTGGGGTCCTCGTGGAACACCTCACTCATATGCAAAAGCAGTGGTCCGGCTCTCGATTCGCTCTCTGAGTGAATCGTGTCTCGATAATCATCCGAGCCCGAGATTTCTCGCGTTGATTCTTCATCAGGTGTGGGTGCTGGGTTTTGATTCATACTAGGGTTCATAGCTAACCACCTTCGAAAATTTAAAACGGGAAAAGTTCCCATTAGGCAGGCAGTCAGGATATCACACTGCATCAAGTTCGGTAAACTCTATTCCCCTTGTGAGAGCTTAAATTTAAGCGAGCCAAGCTCGATTATACAAAAGTTTCATAGCTGCGATGGTAGAAAGGTGGCTTTCAATTTGGTAAGATTGTCTGAGTTTTACAGAGCCTCACTTTACATATGGGCGATCTCCAACCCAAAGATTCTGATGTACCAACCGAAAGGGAGCGTCCAGATGATCTGTTGGCGCAATCCGAGTTACCCTCTGGGCGTACTCTTCCAGATGGCGTTACCGCATTTGATATAGATCGATTTCTCTCCGCGAGCCCAGAAATGCAACTTGCAGAGCTTGCTGAATTTCGAGACCAAAGCTGTGGACTTGAGCAGCGATCTTATGATCTCGTTTCCATTCTGCAGCACTACGAAGCGTTGTCCGCAGAAGCTTGTGTATACCTGGAGAGTAATGCAAATCTTCGGAATTTATGGCAATGCTTAGATCTACTCCCGCTAAATATTTTCAGGCAAGTCTACCGCTCATTTCCAGATTCAGTTAAGACTTTTTTCTTCGAAACGATTGAACAAGCTGTAACGAAATTTGGACCGAGTTCGGCGATGCTGATCATTCTAGATGAAGAGTTCGAAAAAGTTAGTGCAGATCTTGATATGGGTTTGATTGATCCTTTGATTGATCACGCAATTCTTACGGACGGGTATCTTCTGGATTCGGATCTAAATAAGAGAATTGTCGAGCTTCTTGCAAACCGGGAAGTGGACGAACAAGCGAAGCTTATTGCGCGAAAGGCGGATACGTATTGCGACTGGATCGAACATTATAAAAACCCATTCTCTGCGTTGGGGGAGGTTTCTGTTGCTGCGGTTAACCATCTCCGATCTAAAGATCTCACTTCGGATGTATTAGTCGGACTATGCTTTGATAGTGAAGCAGTGACCGGGGGAGCACTGCATACGGCTATAAGTGAGGCAGTGCAGCGCGCCTCTCCATTAACTAGAGAAAGGGCTATATCAAAACTCTTTGAAACTGAACAAATCTTACCAATGCGCTATCTCCGTGATTACCTAAGCCGTCACTCCTGGGCGAAGGTGCTGGCTCGTGATGATGCAACAGACGTGCTTGAGCTTATGTTGACCGGACACCAGGGAGCAATTCCGGAGGCGCTTTGTTCCGCGTTAGTCGACTCAAATCTACCATTTGAAAAGTTTAACTATCTGGCTGGTCGCTTTCCAGATGCGGCTTCTCATAATCAACTAGCTCAAATGGTCCAAGCTGATCGATTGGGGCTTAGGGACGACAGTGCCTCGGCACTTAACCATTATTTCAGTGTGTTGCGGGAAATTAGTTTTGAAACCTGCGAGCGGTTTATGCATCAGCAAGATTGTTCAACGCCCGATCAGGTAGTCACTGACGCTTTAACTGTTGGGGGAGGTGTTTTTGCGGCCGCTGAGCTCTGTTCTATATTAGAGCTTACGCTGCGAGCCAATCGTGGTCTAGGTATTGACTCAGGAGATCTACTTCGAGGTTTCTCGGATAATGTCGATTTATCAAGGGTCAAACTCGATCGGAAAGTGGCAACGTACTTTATATCCTGCAGTTTATTCACCGAGGTTTTTGGCAACCTGGAATCGTTTCAGCTTAGCTATGATTTGGATTCCGCGAAGTTTCTGGCCCAGGCTGGAGCGCGTGAAGAGCTGATTGAAAGGCACGAGCTTTTCGGGCTAACTCCCGATGAGATTCGAAGATTGTAGCCCAAGCACTGCGACTTAAGCGCGGCCAATTTCAGAAGATTAGGCACATTAGGTGGGAATTTTCGCTAGAATATCCATTCACGTAAATTTGCTTTGATATCTGCTAATAATTGTATTACTATACTACACAATAGTAACAGTTTTGAGCTTTGGGCGCGCAAGGGTTTAATTTTTAATTAAGGATGCCCTGGCCCGCAGGTTGGAAATTTAAGATTTATTTCCACGGAGCGGATTAATGACCAGAAATACTCATACCAGCTTGCAGGATTGGTCGATCGGAGAATTGAGGGAAAGCTCGTTTTTTGAGCGTCATCCTGGTACCAGAAAAGCGTTAATTGCGTTGGTTTTAGGCGGAGCCGCGCTTGGCGCTGGAGTAAAGATTTTCGGGAAGATAGATGAGCATATCACTGAGTCCAACAAGGAGTCAGCGGAAAGGAGCCGAGCGCTGCGTGAGGAGATAAATGCTACACCGCCGCAAGGCTCTCTAGCCTTTGTTCCGCCTAATGCCACAGAGATTCATATCGTTAATGGAGGCGACCTTTTATCCGGTAAGGCAGCTCCGAGGAAGATACAGCTTGGAACCGCGCCGAATAACCTAATCTGGATTAATGACCACGAGATTTGTTTTTCACGACCTGAGAATGCTGGAATGGAGGTCAAATATACCGGTGGTGACCATGAAGAACATACTGCCCGTGTGGCTTCCGATCGCGTGGAGATCGTGAATGTAAACACTGGTGAGATATCGGTGCTAGTTGAGCCTTACAAAGGTGGAAGATTTGGTACTGGCTTTTTTGAAGTATTCGGAGACTGCTATGTAAAGGATAGAGCTATCGCCGATGCTGAAATCAAGGCACAGTCGGGTGTTTTTGGCGGGATAGAGAATCGAGCGGTTTACGATGGTACTGCCGCAACTTTTCGAGTGAGTGATCTCGGAGTCGATCCGCAATCTGGAACGATTTTTCTACTTAATGGAACTACTTGGTACAAACTTGATAGGACTTCCGCCAATGCTATTAGCAAGATTGTGGTCGTTCCCGAGACCATCCAAACAGCGCAGGAGCGATCATCAGACCAGGCCTTCAGCATTTCCTATGGAAAACTGGTGCACCAGAAAGGTGATACGGGGATTAGACTTCCAAACTTGGAGCAGGGGCGAAATATTATAGACTCGGCTTGGAGCCCGGATTTTAGTTCGTATCTATCTAAGGACGCTCCAGCGCCGCAAAGTAGCGGCGAGATTAAGTAGTTGAGGGTTGGATGTTTGAGGTGCAAAAAAATATTGATCCGCCCGAGAGAGGGGCTGCAGAGGTCTCATCGAATCTGCGCTTCGACCCCCAAGTAAGTGAGGGTTTTAGTCAACTGTCATTTCCGAGTTCTTATCGAGAGAGTTCTGAACAGTGCCGCTCCGCAAATTCGGGAAGAGCGTCTGTTCCATTAGTCGGGATGCTCTCTGGGATAGTGGCAATTGGTACAGGCAGTGCCGTTTTATTTGGCCCGGGAATATCGCTCGGGTTGGTTACTGCTTTGACTCTAATATCTATCCCGGTCCTACGCAGCATTTCTAGAAAGTCCGAGAATGACCAAGTAAGAGACCTACCATCTGATGAAACTGCGCTAAACGCAGAAGATCCAGGGAAGATAAATCCCGAGGTATATCGTCGTTGGGTAGAGCAAAGTGAAGCCGAGCTTAGACGTTTATACATTCTAAAGCGCGATCTTCCAGAGGATCTGCATCTGCCTGTAAACGAACTTTGCGCTGGGATTGAAAGAGTACTTAGCATCGCAGAGCGCGAAACCAAGAGCATCAGGGAAGATTACGGATTTGCTGCGAGTATAAAGCG
>CAZJXY010000203.1:0-6645 GCA_964549925.1 uncultured Bdellovibrionales bacterium
GATCCGGATGGATTTAAATTACTCGCCGAAAAGTTAAATAATAAGGTCGAAAACGGAAAAATCGAAGATTCTCTCGGGGTAGCAAAAGCTCTGTCAGAAGATACCTATCTTCAAGCGGAATGCCCTGATCTAATCGAGGAATTAAGCGCCTTTGTAGAAAAGACCGAGGCGATTATCGAGTGTATAGTTCAGTCGCTTAAAAGTCGGGGCGAGGAAATTTCACTCGGATCGCCGATTCCCCCTGAGCTTCTTGCCACGGTTACCGATCATGGTATGCCGGAGCAGCCGATATCGATAGCCGATCTTTTCTCCAAGCCTCTGGCCAAAGAGATTGCCGAGAGCTTGATCGAAATAATTGAAAAGGCGATGGAGCCGGAAGAAAAGGAGGAGGTAATTGAGCGCGCGATCAAAACTTCTGAGAATAGAGTTTTCACATTGGACCAGCAGATTAAGGATCTAATCGCTGCTAAATCTCCTTTAAACAGTGGTGATATTCTCGGGCTCTTAGTTGAGCAGGCTAGGCTGGAAGAGGGGATTCGGGTGCTGGAGGGGCAACTAAGAAGCCTTTAAAATCGCACTTACCGCCTAACTACCTGAAATTACTAGAGGCGCTGATCTGTGCTTTATATTCAAGTTGTTATATAAAATCTTCGCCATTTGGCGGTTTTTATCGCCGGTAATAAATTACTGGTAATGTTGAAGTGAGTGTAATCCTCAAGCACAAACACGAGATTGAGTTGATGCGTAACGCCAATCTCGTTGTCGCTGCGGTACTCTCTGAGCTTCGCTCGATGGTGAAGCCTGGAGTTACCACTGCTGAACTTGATGCTAAGGCGAAAGAGCTGACTCAAAAGCATTCAGCCGAGCCGGTATTTCTTGGATATCCGTCCTCGAAACGCGGTGTGCCTGATTTTCCGGGGGTAATTTGTGCCTCGGTGAATGAGGAGATCGTGCACGGCGTTCCCGGATCACGAGTACTGCGTGAAGGGGACATAATCAGCATCGATTATGGTGCGCGCGTTGAAGGTTACGTTGGAGATTCTGCGATCACTGTTCCGGTTGGAAAAGTCTCTGAGCAAGCTTTGAGATTAATCACCGTAGCAGAAGAGGCTCTGCATGCTGGAATAGCGCAGTGTCTTGATGGAAATCGGATCGGAGATATCTCCTCGGCAGTACAGAGTACGGTCGAAAAAGCCGGTTTTAACGTGATTCGAGATTTTGTTGGACATGGGGTTGGACGGCAGATGCATGAAGACCCGCAGGTTCCAAATTTCGGTCGAGCCAACCAGGGACGAAAGTTGAAAGTTGGTATGGTTTTAGCGATCGAGCCGATGATAGCGGCCGGTGGATTCGCTGTTCAGGTTTTGGCTGACGGTTGGACTGCTGTTACAGCAGATCGAAGTTTAGCCGCGCATGTCGAACATTCGATAGCGATCACTGAAGAAGGCCCTTACGTCCTAAGTAGACCGTAAATCCGGCTAACAAGACGAGGCTGTAAAGGTGATGCTAGAAGATTTTTAATATTGAAAGCGTTTGAAACGCATTCTCATAACTTTAGGAGATTGAAGTGAAAGTTAGAGCATCGGTAAAGCCTATTTGCGATTACTGTAAAGTAATCCGTCGTCGTGGAGTTGTGTACGTGGTTTGTTCGCGCACACCAAAGCATAAGCAGCGTCAAGGTTAATCTGGTTTATAATTAGGAGCGTTTAAGAGATGGCACGTATCGCTGGAGTAATGTTACCGAGAAATAAATGGGTTCTTTACGGACTCACATATCTCTTTGGGGTAGGTCTCAATAAGTCAAAGAAGATTCTTACTGAATGTAAGATTCCATACGAAACCTTGACGGATAATTTGACCGAGGAGCAAGTCGCCAAGATTCGTGGTGCGATTGAAAACAGAGAGAAGGTTGAGGGGGACTTGAAGCGAGAGATTCAACTCAATATTAAGCGCCTGATGGACTTAGGGTGTTACAGAGGGTTGCGCCATCGTCGGGGTCTTCCTGTAAGAGGGCAGCGCACTCGTACGAATGCGCGTACTCGCAAGGGCCCAAGAAAGATGGCGGTGGTGAAGAAGAAAGTAGTCTAACTCTGAAATTTTAGTTTAGGAGAGATCTGTCAGTGGCTAAAGAAGCAAAAGAGAATCAGAAAGGCGCAGTCAAAGAGGCTGGCACAGGGGCGTTTTCCAAAAAGAAAAAAGTAAAAAAGAACGTTCCGGTAGGAGTCGCTCACATTCATGCGAGCTTTAACAATACCATCGTAAGTATCACGGACATGCAGGGCAACGTACTTGCCTGGTCGAGCTCGGGATGCGGTGGTTTTAAAGGTTCGCGCAAATCTACGCCATTTGCCGCGCAGGTTGCGGCTGAAGGTGCCGCAAGAAAGGCCCGTGAACACGGGGTGCGTTCGGTCAGCGTGCTGGTCCATGGACCTGGGGCTGGTCGCGAGTCGGCTCTTAGGGCTTTGGCCATGTCAGGACTTAGCGTCTCTACTATTAGAGACATCACAACCGTTCCGCATAACGGCTGTCGAGCGCCAAAACAAAGAAGAGTTTAGATTTAGTTTATTCACCATAGCGTAAAGGAAGCTTTTAATTAGGATAATTAGGTATGGCGAAAGTTTGTGGTTCAGTTTGTAGGCTATGTCGAGCGGAAGGGGAAAAGCTCTTTCTTAAGGGTGAAAGGTGCTTTACCTCTAAGTGCGCAGTTGAAAGGCGCGAAGGGAAACCAGGTCAACATGGCAAAAACCGTGGAAAGTTCTCTGAGTATAAGATGCAGCTTCGAGAGAAGCAGAAAGCAAAGAGGATTTACGGCATTCGAGAGTCGCAGTTCCGTAACACCTTCGAAAAGGCCGCTGTCAGCCGGGGGGTAACAGGTACTGAGTTACTGGTCAGCCTTGAGCGTCGCTTGGACAACATGGTTTACCGCATGGGATTTGGTGCTTCACGTAAACACGCAAGGCAGCTCGTCTCGCACGGGTTGGTGAGGATTAACGGGAAGAAAGTCGACCGTCCGTCCTTCCAGGTCAGCGCAGGAGATGTAATCGAGATGCGTGCCAGGAGTAAGGAGAACCCAGCGGTTAAGGCAGCAGTGGAATTGGCTCAAAGTCGTTCAATTCCAAACTGGCTCTCTTTTGAGCGTGATAGCGGGAAGGGTACAGTTTTAAGCCTTCCAACTCGTGAGCAGATCACGCATCCTCTAAGGGAGCAGCTGATCGTCGAGTTATATAATAAGTAAGAGTTTAGTTTTAAGGGCAGTTAAGCTTAATTTTTCAATTCTGTTTTATTTGGGAAAGTAAAATATGCGTCGCATAACCGTAAAAGACCTAATGAAGCCACGAAGAGTAGAGATTGAGACCGGCACACAAGATAGCCGCTACGGCAAGTTTGTTGCTGAGCCGCTAGAGCGTGGCTTCGGTTTGACAATTGGAAATGCACTTCGTCGGATTCTGCTCTCGTCGCTTCAAGGCAGTGCGATCACCTCGATGGTGATTGATGGCGTAATGCACGAGTTCTCAACTATTCCGGGCGTGGTAGAAGACGTTACCGAGGTGGTACTGAATCTTAAAGATGTAGTTCTTCGGATTGATGACAAAGAGGAGGTGTCGCTGCGCTTGGAGGCCCAAGGTCCGTGCAACGTGACAGCCGGAATGATCAGCGGAGATCCAGCCTGTGCAATTTTAAACCCTGAGCTTCATATCGCAACTTTGGGCGAAGGCGCAAAGCTTGCTATGACTTTGACAGCCAAGACGGGCCGCGGATACGTCCCAGCGGAAAAGAATAAGATTGAAGGGGCCCCAGTTGGTACAGTATTCCTCGATTCTATTTTCTCCCCGGTTCGCAAGGTAAATCACGTTATAACTAATGCTCGCGTTGGTCAGCGCACAGACTATGACAAGCTGACTATGGAGATTTGGACTAACGGCAGTATTGACCCGCGGTCGGCTGTTGCCCAAGCCGCACACATTTTGCGTGATCAGCTCTCAGTATTCGTGGGCGAAGACATTATCGAAGAGGTAGTTGAAGAGAAGGTCGAAGATCGTGGCGATAAATTTAACGATAACCTCTTCCGTAGAATTGATGAGCTTGAACTTAGCGTTCGAAGCGCGAACTGCTTAGAAAACGCTGATATTAAGTTTATTGGTGAGCTAGTTCAAAAGACCGAAGCAGAAATGCTGCGTACCAAGAATTTTGGTAGAAAGTCGCTTAATGAGATTAAGCAGATTCTATCCGATATGGGATTAGGTCTGGGGATGAAGCTTGATAACTTCCCAGCGCGTGAAGTTTTAGAGCAACGTGCTCGGGAGATGCAGACTGAGGCTGCAGTTTAAGGAGGTAAGATGCGACATCGATACGGATACAAGAAAATTGGCGGAAGTAGCTCTCACCGAAGAGCGTTTTTCCGAAACTTAGCGACATCTTTGATTTTGAAGGAAAGTTGCCGTACGACTCTACCAAAGGCGAGAGAAATCCGCAGTATCGTAGAGCGCTACATTACAAAGAGTAAGAACGATACTCTGCATAATCGAAGACAGGCACTTTCCTATTTCTTTGATAAGAGCGCTGTTCATAAGCTCTTTAGCGACATCGGTCCGCGTTTTAAGACTCGGCCTGGTGGCTACACCAGAATCTTGAAGTTTGATCGCCGCCCAGGTGACGCTGCGCAAATGGCAGTGATTCAACTTTTGAAGGCAGATGAGCAAGCGGCTTCGAAGCCGAAAGCTAAGTCGCGTTCACGTAAAAAAGCGGCTGCAGCTACCAAGGAAGCGGAAGCACCTGAGAGTAAAGTCGAGGAAACCAAAACAGAAGCTTAGTCTCTGACGGTTTTTGCGCCTTCGATGCAACCCCAAATTTTATCCTTAGGGTGATTTGATGGGACTATTTGACGGTAAGCGAATATTAGTTCTTGGAGTTGCCAATGAGCGGAGTATCGCCTGGGGAATTTCTGAGGCGCTAAAGCGCGAGGGGGCTGAACTTGGCTTCACCTATGTTAATGCTGCGATTGAGAAGCGTCTTCGTCCGCTGGCTGAAGGTTTGGGCGCAAAGGTCGTACTTCCATGCGACGTTCAATCAGATCAGGAGATAGATAATCTTTTCTCTGAACTTGAGACTCGTTGGTCTTCAGTTGACGGAGTGGTCCATTCGATAGCCTTCGCAAACGGCGATGACCTGAAAGGGCGATTTTCACAAACTAGTCGGGCTGGATTTCAGCTAGCTTTGGACGTTTCGGCGTATTCACTGATTGCAGTCGCTCAGCGGGCAGAGAAATTGATGAAAGATAAGGGTGGTTCGATTATAACCCTAAGTTATCTGGGTGCGGAGCGGGTGGTCAAAAATTATAACGTCATGGGTGTGGCAAAGGCGGCACTTGAGTCCTCAGTCAGGTATTTGGCTGCCGACTTTGGTGGATCAAATATCCGCGTAAATGCCATCTCAGCGGGCCCGATAAAAACCTTAGCAGCTGCTGGTATTCCTCAGTTTAGGGAGCTGCTGGCCTCTTTTGCAGAAAGAGCTCCGTTAAAAAGAAATGTTACCCAAGAAGATGTTGCTGGCACAGCGCTTTATTACCTCTCAAATCTTAGTTCCGGGGTCACAGGTGAAACCACCTATGTAGATTGTGGTTTTAATGTGATGGGGCTTTAACTCGAAGGTCTGCCTCGTATGGAGCCAGGAATCGCAGAGCTAAATTCACTGGCGGAAAAAATTCTAGCTGCCGAAACAAGCTCAACTGATCTACCTGAAACGCTTGAACAATATCTTGTTAATTTTACCGCGTGGCTTGAGCGCTTTAAAGCGGGGTCTATCGAGGTAACAGAGAATGAGCTATTAGATTTAAATGAAAAGCACGCTGCCGTGCTTGCCAAAGCTGAAGGCGCCCTTAAAGGTACGATAGATAATCTTAAGGGTTTAAGGCAGAAGGGTAAGGGGTTAAAAATGTATATTGATGTACTGCCGAAAACGATCAGTAGAACTAGACCGAGGAAGGGATAAGATATGAAAGGCTTGATGGGCCCCAGACTATTACACTCAGTGACGCTAGTGGCTCTTCTAACGCTTACATTGAGCGCGAGCGGATGCGGATATACGTTTGAAGGGTCAGGAAGTGTATTACCAGCGGATGTGAAGACAGTATACGTCCCTAGAGTTGAAAATAATACGACCGAAACCTTTATTACTCCTGTATTGACTGAGGCCTTGCGTGAACGCTTCGAGCGCTATGGGGTGCTGACAGTGGTAGATTCCGCATCCGAAGCAGATTCAGTCTTAAATGCTAAAGTCAAGTCGGTAAAGCGCCAGACACGAAGTGTTACTTCAGGAACTGATACAGCTTTGCAGTATGATCTAGTTTTAGCCTCGGCGGCTGAGCTTAGGCGCACCAATGGTCAATTGCTCTGGGCTGATCCTGATGTTCGAGTGTCTCGGAGCTTCGGAGCTACTGGAGGCACTGTTGTGACATCTTCGGCTGATTTTGCTGGGGCATCGCTTGGTGCCGGAGATATCACTGCATTAGATGATCGCGAGGTATCTCGAGGACAAGAACAGGAAACTTACATTCAGTTGGCTGAAGACCTTGCTAAGAAAATGTATAATCAAGCTGTCGCCCCGGAATTCTAAAACGAGTGATATATGTCAGCCAGAATTGTGATC
>CAZJXY010000204.1:0-6623 GCA_964549925.1 uncultured Bdellovibrionales bacterium
TGATCTTTCTCCATATCTCCAGAATTTACGTTAATTTACATTAGCGCCTAATCGATTCGAGCTATACTGATCATAGCCTACCAATAAGGCATCGGTTGATTAATAAAGAGGGAGACTTAATGTTTTTAAGGTTTAAATTTACACTTTTAATATTAACGCTGACCATAAGCGCCCAAACCTTGGCTGAAGAAGCAACGTGTCCAGTTCACAAAGTCAATCTTGAAAGAGGCGTACAACAGATTAATTACGGAATTGACGGCCCAGAAATGGATCATCCACAACTCTATCCATTGGCTCGCACTGCAAGGGGAGGCGGTTGTGTAGTATCAGAAAGTTCTCCAAAGGAAGTGGAGGTTATGTACTGTCCCATATGCAGAAAAGTTAGAGCGGAGAAAATAGCAAATCGAACAGAGCTACTAAGGGCTGCCAAGACTACTATTGACGAGAAGGAGATTGATCGCCTGCTTCGCTCCGATGAGATTTCCATCTTAAGTGAATTAGTTATGAATCCCTATATTACCACTGAGCAACTGCTGCAATTGCACAGCTGGAGCAAAGATACATCGGCATGGACAAAACGTGTAGGAGATTATAACCCACCACCTTATTCATCTTCGGATAGCACAAGTATAAGACTGGCGGTAATTACCGGTATTGCAAAAAATCAGCGAACACCTCCTGAGATCTTGAGGGAAATCCTGGTCAACGACGAGAATGATACATTCGCAGATTATTTGCTCACCAGCTTAATAACCGCAATCGCTGGAAACCCAAATACCCCACCTGAATTGTTGACCACTATACGAGAACAATATACTTCAAAGACAATCAATTTCAGCGACTCTATTGGTTCAAACAATGTCTTGAGTATTCTCAGAGCGCTGGCCAGCAATCCCAAATCATCTGCTACGCTACTCGACGATCTTGCCAAAATCACAGCAGGATCGTCTTACGATAGCGAGATTGAGCGAAGTACTGCCCAGGCTCGTTTAAGGTCAATTTATTCAGAAGTTGCTCACAATCCTAGCACCACCGATCAAACTCTCGGTTATCTTTTAGAAACCTATGCGAATAATCTCGTACTTTCCCGATCCTCTGAAAACCTTGAGCGCCTTGCACTGATTTCTGTGAATAAATTTGAGCTACTGATCGAGAAATTTCCTCCAAAAGAGGGGAATGTTGGATTAGTAATTTGCCGAGGATGGCATGATCCGAAGACGGCCCAGAGGGTCAGAGCAGTAATGGAAGCACACCCGATAGATCTAGATTGCTCAAAATTTAGATTTTCAGATCTATCACAGAGACAGTAGATTGGCCCGTCGCGGCTCCTCAGCAGAGATCAAGACGGAGCCTAGATTGCACCTGATTAAACACGATGGTTCATCGTGGGATTCTAATTCGCTGCCCCGGCCTGCTCTTCTTCTGAAAGGTCGCTGAAAAATCCGTCTGGTATCTTTCCTACTAGGTTTTCAACCGAGGCACGCTTAATTCTCCAGTCAGCTCCAACTTTTACTCCATCGATCGAACCGTCTTTGATCAGTTCATAAACCTTTGGGCGGTGAATGCGAAGAAGCCGTGCTACCTCTCTTACGGTTAACACCAACGGTTGTTCCTTTGCCCCATTTTTACCGCTCGCCATAATCCTCGCTTACTTCGATTAATTCTCTATCGATCCAGACAGTTGCCTCAGCAAACTTACGGGATCAAACCTAACTGATCTAGTTTCGCCTGATTCCGACACCTAATAAATCGAGGACACCCACATTTCTTACTAAGAAAATCTAGTAGTTTTCACTCTCTAAACAGTTCTAGATGGGGTGGGCTAAGTTCCTAAAAATATGATACTAATCAGGGCTAAAATTAGACTGAGATTGGTATGTCTTTGAATGCAAAAGAGATTTTGGATGTGGCTGAGGGCGAGAGTTCGGGATCGTCGGCTAAGCAGTCGGTAAAACCCGAAATTCCAGACGTTCGAGCTATAATGTCGAAAATTCGAGATCGCGTTAAGCGCTTTGTCGAGTCTGAGCCCGATAAGAAGAAGCCCTTCACTCCGCTGCCTCTCGACCCCGCGCGAGGTGAGCGTCGTGCCGGCGAAATAGTGCACTCTGAAGAGCTTAAGTATCTAAACCATAATCATGCTTTCTCACTTCAAGCCATTAATCCGAATAAGATTTCATCTCATCGGCCGATCGTTGGGAAATTAATCGTTAAGTTAAAGCGAAAACTGCTTGCTCTGATCTGGGAGAGCCTACTTAAAGATTATTTCCAGGCGGAAAAAGATTTTAATTCCAATTTAGTGCGCTTACTAAATGACTTTTCAAAATACGTCGACGCGCGGGATGCCTCAAATTTTTGGGAGCTAATTCGAAAAATTGACTACGATGTTAATAAGGCGCTTCAACGAATCGAAAGAATTAATGACGAACAGATGGCCTCAATCCGATCGTCGGAGCGAAGAATGTATGATTCATTAAATGAAGCTCTACAGGATCTCAATCGCTATATCACTGATCTAGTGTCTGCCAAGGTCGCTCATGGCGCTAAACTTGAAAACCTAGAAGGCGTTACCCAGGGCTTAGAGCGAGTAATTAATAAGTTAACTAAACTTTCGACACCTGACTCGTACATGGCGTCAGGAGTTTCTAATGCCGGGGAACGAAGTACTGATTACTCATATCTGATGCTGGAGAATCGCTACCGCGGTTCGGAAGATCTGATTCGTGAGCGCTTAAAAATTTATCCGCCGATTTTTAGCGGGTGCACACTTCCGGTCTTAGAAATCGGTGCTGGGCGCGGCGAGTTGCAGCGACTCTTTAAAGGGCAAAACGTTAAATCCTACGGAATCGAGTTTGATCGTGGTATGGCGGAATTTGCCGCCGAAAAGGGAAGTGATGTGCAGGTAGGAGATGGGATTGAACATTTAAGATCGCTTCCCGACCAGTCGCTCGGCGGCATTATTGCTATTCAAGTAATTGAGCATCTGCCCAGAGAAATCTTAACTCAGCTGCTTAAGTTGGCCTCTCAAAAAGTAGTAAAGGGCGGAAAGATTGTTTTTGAAACCATAAACTCTGGATCGATAGTTGCGCTTACTCAACATTACTTTAGGGATCCGACACACGTTTCACCGCTTCATCCGGATACGATGAGATTTATGATGGGATTAGCCGGGCTTAATGTCACTGAAGTTAGGAAACTATCCCCGTTTGACGCCGGCGCTCTTCTTTCCGCCGTTCCGGTTGAGGAGTACATGACCCCGCGTTGGATTCAGACAGTCACTAGGCTGAATTCTAACTTTGATAAATTGAATGAGCTTCTCTATGGCTACCAAGATTATTGTATTATCGCGGAAAGCTGATGGCTAATATTTTGATTCTTGGAGTTCGTGTTCCTTTTACGCGCGGTGGTGCAGAAGCGCTGGTTGGTTCGCTCTCTAAAGAGCTAGTAAAGCGCGGCCATAACGTAGATCTTGTAGAGCTCCCAATTACCTTTTCCCCGAAGGAAGCACTATTAACACAGGCTGCAATCTGGCGCTCGCTTGATCTTACAACTTTCGGCGCGAACAAAGTTGATCTGGTGATAGCTACTAAGTTTCCAACTTACTTCGCAAAACATCCCTGCAAAAGTATCTGGTTGGTGCATCAGCACCGTCCAGTTTTTGATCTTTATAACACCCGCTTTAGTGACATTAGCGATGATCCAAGGGACGAGGCGATGCGGAGAATGTTAAGCGAGGCCGAGTCCAGCACAATAATGGAGGCAAAATTTGTTTCAGGGATCTCGAAAAACGTAATTGAGAGGTTACAAAATTTTTGCGGAATAAAGGGTCAAGTTCTTTATCCGCCACTTCCGCTTGGTAACCAGTACTGTGCAAAGGAGCAGGAGAATTACATCCTGTCGGTTGGGCGACTGTGCAACATAAAACGCGTAGATTTAATGATCAAGGCACTCCCGATCGTTCATAACTTTGTGAAGTTAAAAGTGGTCGGAGTAGAAGACGAACCGGGAGTGATGGAGTATTTCAAAAATGAAATTGATAAGCATCACCTTTGGGATCGTGTTGAGTTCCTCGGTCGGGTAAGCGATCAAGACTTAGTGTCGCTATACTCAAAGGCTCTGGCGGTGTATTACGCTCCCTATAACGAGGACTATGGGTATGTTACTCTTGAGGCCTTTGCTTCTTCCAAACCTGTAATTACGGCGCATGATAGCGGGGGAGTTCTTGAGTTTGTAAAGCACGAAGAGAACGGTCTAATCCTAGACCCCAATACCGACTCAATTGGGCATGGAGTAAATCGCTTAGTTGAAAACCAGGAGTTCGCAAAGACGCTCGGTGCAAATGGACGGAGGTTTATCGAGCAATCTGGGCTTCTAAATTCTGGCTGGGAAGAGATTATCGCTGGATTACTCTCTCCACTTAATTCGACCAAGCTTTCGGAGTAGAGATGAGCCGGAAATTTAGAATAGCTTGGTTTTCTGAACTAAACGGTGCTGGGTTGGAAAGTCCGAGCGTCTCTGCTTATCTTACCGATCAGCTTGTTCCATTGTTAAGTGACGAAATAGAGATCGAGCTTTTCCATGATAAGTTTTGGGAGTCAGCACTTGCCCCAACTTATCATTTTCTGACAGCAGCACGGCGACACGATGCTAATCCGTTTGATCTTTTCTTTTACCAGTTTGAAGATCGAGAGGAATCTTTCTTCGTTCGTTCTCATATCGGACTAAAACCCGGCATGGTGCTTTTTCATACCTTGCTTTCTAAATCCGAGGGGCCGGAACCGTTTCACTATAGCCCTTGGGAGAGCGTTGTAAAAAAGTTTAGAGCTGAAGCTGAAAGTTGGCCGGTAAGAAATTCGTTTCCGCCGCAGGGGAGACCGTTTTTGCGACGGGAAGGAGCTCTGGCTGTGGTTCCGGTGTTCTCAAATCCGAGGAATATCGGGGAATTTAAGCGAGAGATTAAATCTGCCTTGATAACCGAGAAGGAGCCTGAGTCTCCGAACTCATTTTATCTACCCTTCCCCGTGGGTGACCTTGCGCCAAATAAATTTCCAGTGGACGAGACGCTAAAAATTGCGTTTCTGGGCTCTCCGCAAATTGAAGACCGCGCGCATAAGATTTTACCGGCGATAAAAGAACTTTCCAGGCAGAAGCGAGTGAAACTTGTGTGGCTGCTTAGTGCTAAAGAGAGACCAGAAGCTGAGGATCTACTGCGTGAGTTTGAAATTAGTGACGCCGAGATTGTTGAGGGCCGCTCGCCTGCAAAGTGGGAGCAGCTAAGCAGCTCCATTGATTTAGCGCTCCATCCACTTTTTAGCGTGTTTGGCGATCAGACTGCGTATGTGGCTATTAGTTTGATGCGCGGTTTGCCATCGATAGTGACCAATTTTGCATCGTCTGAGTCGTTTCCCGATTCGGTAGTACTAAAAGTATTTCCCGGTGAGCACGAGAGTCGTGAGTATCTTAGAATCATGAATCAGGCTGCCGCGAGAGAGCCTGAACTTATTGCGCTGTGTGAGCGGGCGCGAAGCTATGCCCAGGAGATTCATGATAAGAAGGCGGTGGCTGCCGAATTTAAGACAATTATAAAAATTAAGCGGAACATTTTGAGATCTTTTGATGAGCGCTGGAGGATATTCGAGAGTCAAGCCCGGGCTCAGTTGGTAAAAGAAGCTTTTGGATCTGGGGCAGAACCTCTCGATAATTTCTTGCAACAAGAGATCTTAAGGAAAAGTTTTAGCGATCTTAGGTGGGGAGTATGAAGTTTGCCTTTGTCACCCCGCGTTTTGGAAAAAATGTCGGCGCAGGTGCTGAAACATTAGTTCGAGAGATCGCGACAAAATTGGCGGAACGCGGCGATCATATCGAGGTTCTTACAACTACTGCCAAAGATAACCGTACCTGGGCTTCAGAATTACCCGAAGGAGAGAGTATCGAGGGAGGTTTGATAGTTCGGCGCTTTAAGGTAGATCAGCGGGACTTGGAAAAGTGGGTCCCGACGCAGATTTCGATTAGTGAAGGGATGCAAGTCTCAATTGATGCGCAGCTTGAATGGCTTCAAAACTCGGTGAACTCCAGTGGCCTGTACGCGCACTTGGCTCGGCACCATCAAGAGTTTGATGCGGTTTTTTTTGCAATCTATTTCTTTGGAACAACTTTTTTTGGGGCGCAGATCGTCAATGATAGGGCAATTATTATCCCATGTCTGCATGATGAGCCGTATGCTTATCAAGAATCAATCAGGGCGTTATTTGGATCAGTCCGCGGTGCGATCTGGAATTGCTACCCAGAAATGGTCTTAGGATCTCAGATCTTCGGTGAGATTAGTGGCGCTGTCGTCGGTATGGGATTTGAGCCGCACCCGCCGGATTATGTTCAGGGTCTAGAGCCTTTTTTTGATAAGGACTTTCCATACCTACTCTGCCTCGGTCGGAAGGAAACGGGAAAAAACGTTCAGCACTTAATCGATCTGTTTATTGAGGCGAAGCAGCTTTTGCCAGAGATTAAAGGTGTAAAGTTGGTTGTCGCTGGGAGTGGGTCTTTCTCTGATTTACATCGACCAGACGCACTAAAGAGAGATGATATTATTGATATCGATCAGCTCCCCGAGCGCGAGAAGCACCGCTTAA
>CAZJXY010000205.1:0-6607 GCA_964549925.1 uncultured Bdellovibrionales bacterium
GCTCTTTGATTCATCTATACCTCTTTGTTCGTATATTCTGAGAATAACTTTGGGCCGGATCTAGAAATTTCGGCTGGCGAGCACGTCTCAATAAAGCTGCTTAGTTCCTCAGCCAATTTAGGATCATCTGTTATCGCTGAGATATTGATTGTGATTGACGCGGGGAGAGATTTTTTTACAGCAGCTTTTTCCGCATATCGCTCCAACTGAAGCGCATGATCTCGCATTAGTTGAAGTCGGACTCCTTTCTGATTGTTGTATTCTTCTGAAATTTGGGAGGCTAGATCGAGATAGCCTTTTGAGCGTTGTCGCAAGTTGGAGATTATTTCCCTAAGCAGGGCCGGCCTTTCCTCCTTGCTAAAGCTTCCGCTCTCAATTTGGCTGTCGATCTTCCTTAATATCTCCTTGGCTTCGATTGTTGACACTTTTGGAGCAAGAAAATCGTGTATGGTTGACTTCGCGGAGTTATAAGTTTGCTTTATCCAATCACGCATCTCCCCGGAGAGCAGTGCCGCCCCAAGAATGAGTCCGGCCGCTGCTGCAAACAAAATTGGTCCGGCTGTTGTTCCACCAAGCGAGTAAACCGCTACTCCGAGTATTGTAGCGATTGTACCAACTGTGCGCATAATAATTTGACTATCCTTGGTGTCATCATTTGTCGCCTCGACAGTAAAAAGGTTTGGAAGTTTATCTTTGGTCGGATTTGGGGCGTTTATCCCCTCTAGTATTAGCGCCACTTGGCTCAGGTTAGCAGCGGTAGTTCTGGCCTGATTGACGAGAGTTAGTTCGGCTTTTGAGTCTGCCGGAATAGTGGCTGAGTATTCGCTAGAAAAATTAGGGAAATTGGAGAAATTATCTGAGCGGTCAGTCAGAGATGTTAGCGCAAGAATTAATTCAGAATTTACGTCAGCACCGGCCGCGAGCATCCCCTCAACCTGAGCGGGTAACTTCCGGCCATGGTCGTCCTCGGTTGTTTGTGTTGCAGCGGCGCGCATAGGTACAAACTAAGCCTCAGAAATCTAACTACAAAGATAGTAAAACTATTATTAAATATAGCCAAACTAAATTTAAAGAGGGTTTATACCAGCGATGGGATACGAACCAGTTTTGTTAAGCCCCTGAAGAGCTTACGTTTTTAGGTTTTATCAGGCGCGTAGTTTGTTAAAACCATCGTAGGCGGCGACTTTGTAGCACTCCGCGAGCGTAGGATAATTGAACACCGCGTCTAATAAGTAATCTAGTCCGCCGTTTAGCCCCATCACCGCCTGGCCGATGTGCACTAACTCCGTGGCACTTTCGCCGATAATATGGACACCAAGAACCTGCTTATCTTTCCGTCCGAAGAGTATCTTTAATATTCCGTTCTCATCACCGATTAACTGACCGCGCGCAATCTCCTTATATCTAGCCACGCCGGTTTCATACGGGATGCCCTTTTCTGTTAGCTCTTCCTCGGTTGATCCAACCATAGCGATTTCAGGTATGGAGTAAATGCCGTAGGGCAAGGGGACCTGTTTTGATTTTCCTGGAATGTTAAAAGCGTGACAACTTGCTTGTCTTCCTTGATCGGCTGATGTTGAAGCAAGCGCTGGGAATCCGATCACATCCCCGGCAGCATAAATGTGATCAACCTTTGTCTGGAAATATTCATTTACGGTGATCTTTCCTCTCTCATCCACATCAATTCCGGCCGAACCTAAATTCAGTACGTCAGTGGCCGATCTTCGCCCGGCTGAATAGAGCACTACGTCGGAAACCACGACCTTTCCGCTTTTTAATGTGGTCTCGACCTGCCCATCCTCTCGTTCGGCGCAGCTTTGCACCTCTTCACCTAATCGGAAAGAAACACCCATAGCACGCATCTGATATTGCAAATTCTCGATTATTTCCTGATCAATGAAGGAAAGTAGCCGTTTCCGGGCATCAATTACGGTGACATGCACGCCTAAGGCTGCAAACATTGAACCGTATTCCAAGCCAATTACTCCACCGCCGACCACGGCCAGATTTCTTGGCAGCGACTTCATCTCTAGGATATCGTCGCTATCAAAAACAGTGCGTCCATTAAATCCAACATTCTCTGGTCTAAACGGAACCGCTCCAACGGCGATAAGTACTTTGTCAGCCGTTTTCCTTGTAACCGTTCCGTCAGAGGCGGTGACTTCGATAGTGTGCGGGTCGCAAAATTTTCCTAGGCCATTTAAAACTTCGATGTGATTTCGCTTTAGCTGATTGGTGATAATTCCAATCTCGGTTTTCATTATGTAGTTACAACGAAAGGTGAGATCCGTCATTTCAATTTCGGACTTAACCATGTATCCGGCGCCATAGATACTTCTCTGGCGGAATCCTGAAAGGTACAGCACAGCCTCCTTAAAGGACTTGCTGGGGATGGTTCCGGTATTGACGCAAACACCACCTACAACCTCGCGTCGGTCTACGATTGCGACTTTCTTTCTAACCTTAGCTGCTTGGACGGCGGCGCGTTGTCCGGCTGGGCCACAGCCAAGAACAAGCAGATCGTAGTCATACTTGGATTTAGTACTCGAGGGCGTAGGCATAAAACTCCGTTTGGGGGATCCAGAGTCCCTCCCAAAAGATAGATTCCACCAATGCCTATGACCGGTTCACTAATCTTCGGGTATTCCTTCTGGCCCAGCTATCTTTATCAGTGCTTTTAATATGTAACAAGCGGGAAGGATGGTAATTTGAGTACTACTTCTGTATAACCGTACGCGATTCCTCAAAATTCTATCAGTTCTATTTATCCGGGAAATTCGGACCATAAGCGACGAGAGTTTCAACGAAAAATGGAACTGATAGAATTTTGTGTTAAATAGAAAAGCGTTCATTATGGTCACCGAAGAAGACGTTAGAAAGATTGCAGAGCTCGCCCACTTGGCAATCTCGCAGGAAGAGGTCTCAAAGTATCAGAAGCAGCTCAATTCGATTTTACAGTATATTGATCAGTTAAAATCAATTGACGTCAGCTCCGTCGAGGCCATGACGCATGTGCACGGACAAACCAATGTATTTCGAGACGATCTGGTGCGGCCCTCAATGCCGGTTGAGGATGCGTTGAGAAATGCGCCCGACACCTCCGGGCAATTTATTCGAGTTCCAATCATTAAGGACATTTGATAATGGGTGATCTGACTTCAGTCGAAATTTCAAGCCTTAGTAAAGGACTCTCCGGTGGTAAGTTTAGCTCTACCGAGTTAGTAAAGAGCTTTGTTTCCAGGATAGAGAAAAATAAGGATCTAAATGCTTTCTTAGATCTGCGCACAGAAGCAGCCATAAAAGAAGCAGCTGACGCTGATGCAAAACTAAAGAGCAAAAATTACCAAGGGGATTTGCTGGGGATTCCAATCGCGATCAAGGATGTGATCTCGGTTTACGGAACCAAAACGACTTGCGGCAGCAAAATCCTGGAGAATTATATCGCCCCATACGATGCCACGGTGATATCCAAACTTAAGGCGGCCGGGGCAATTTTGATCGGTAAGACCAATATGGATGAGTTTGCAATGGGTTCATCCAATGAAAATTCTGCTTACGGTACGGTAAAAAATCCCTGGGACAAAGCCAGAGTTCCGGGCGGCTCTAGTGGTGGATCGGCTGCTGCAGTTGCAGCGCGACTCTGCGTTGGAGCACTTGGAACAGATACCGGGGGATCGATTCGCCAACCCGCGGCTCTCTGCGGAATAGTCGGAATTAAACCAACTTATGGGCGGGTGAGCAGGTACGGTTTAGTTGCTTATGCTTCATCTCTCGATCAAATCGGGGTCTTTACCGGCTGTGTAAAGGACGCTGCGATTCTATTGAAGGTGATATCCGGTCATGATCCGTTGGATTCAACCAGTATGGATATCCCTGTGCCGCAGTGGGACAAAACGCTTGATGCGGGAGTAAAAGGTTTACGCATCGGGATACCTAAAGAGTACTTTATCCAAGGATTAAACACTGAGGTCGAGAAATCAGTTCGAGAGGCTCTCTCGAAACTTGAGTCGCTTGGGGCAAAACTTGTTCCAATTTCATTACCCTACTCAGAGGCAGCACTGGCGGCTTACTATATCATTGCTCCAGCTGAGGCATCCTCGAACCTTGCTCGGTATGACGGAGTGAAGTTTGGTCACCGCGCGTCTGGCGTAACCGATC
The DNA here is from genome assembly GCA_964549925.1 of uncultured Bdellovibrionales bacterium. Lineage (GTDB taxonomy): Bacteria > Bdellovibrionota_C > UBA2361 > UBA2361 > J135 > CAZJXY01. Next base: position 4,159 of record CAZJXY010000205.1, read on the forward strand.
TAAAGGAGATGTACCAGCGCTCTAGAGCTGAAGGCTTTGGAAGTGAAGTAAAGCGCAGGATTATGATCGGTACCTATGTTCTTTCAACCGGATATTATGATGCGTATTATTTACGTGCTCAAAAGGTAAGGGCGCTTATTGCCCAAGATTTCAAGAAAGCGTTCGCAGAACACTGCGACTTAATTGCTTGTCCTACTTCCCCGACCACGGCTTTCAAGATTGGTGAAAAGTCGGAAGATCCCCTGGCCATGTACCTTAGTGATATCTTCACTATTCCCGTTAATCTTGCTGGACTTCCGGGTATGAGCGTCTGTTGCGGATTTGACTCTCAGAAGTTGCCGATCGGACTACAATTAATCGGGAAAGCGTTTGATGAGGAGACGATTTTCAGAGCAGCTTTTGCGTATGAATCTTCCACCGATTGGCATATGCGGCCAGCTAAGGGAATCGTTTAAGTTTTTGGGTTGCCGATGGAATTTGAATCAGTAATTGGCTTAGAAGTTCACGCGCAATTAACCACGAAGACAAAGATCTTTTGCGGTTCTTCAACCGAGTATGGACATGCGCCAAATGAATTAACCGACCCGGTAACTCTTGGACTTCCTGGCTCACTTCCGGTGCTGAATCGTCAAGTCGTTGAATTTTCAATTATGCTTGGCCTTGCCTTGAACTGTGAGATTCGACGCTTCAACCGATTTGCCAGGAAGCACTACTTTTACCCTGACCTTCCTAAAGGGTATCAGATTTCGCAGTATGAAGAACCAATCTGCGAACGTGGAAGTCTGGACGTTGAGATTGAAGGGGCTACCCGGACCATTGGAATTCGTCGAATCCATATGGAGGAGGACGCTGGGAAGAACATCCACGATTCGAGAACTCATTCGTCCTTAGTCGACCTAAATCGAGCTGGGGTCGCGCTTCTGGAGATTGTCTCGCAGCCGGATTTGAGAACACCGGCCGAAGCAGCCGCATATCTAAAGACCCTTCGTCAGATGTTACTTTTCCTCAATATTTGTGAGGGCAATATGGAGGAAGGGAATTTGCGCTGTGACGCAAACGTGTCAGTGCGTCCGCGCGGGGAGACTAAACTAGGAACTCGGACGGAGCTAAAAAATATCAACTCCTTTAAGTTTGTGGAGCGTGCACTTGAGTATGAAATTGCTCGACAAATCGCTCTTGTGCGATCAGGTGATTCAGTAGTTCAGGAGACTAGACTGTACGACAGTCTTTCCGGAACAACCGCGTCAATGCGTAGCAAAGAGGAGTCTGCCGATTATCGCTACTTTCCAGATCCAGATTTGCCCCCATTAATTATCGAACAGAGCTGGGTTGAGGAGATCAGATCGCGTATGCCTATTCTTCCGAATGCCGCCAAGAAAAAGTTGGTAGAGGTATATGGGCTGCAGGATTATGACGCTGGAGTTTTGACCAGTGATCGCACGTTCGTCGAGTTCTTTGAGAGGGTTTTTGAGGTGTCTGCTAATGCTCGATCGGCATGTAATTGGATAACCTCCGAGTTGTTTGGAGCTCTAAATCGAGAAGGAATCGATTTTAAGAAATCTCCAATAAGTGCGGATAATCTTGGGCAGTTAATTAAACTAGTCGACTCCGAAGTAATCAGCGGAAAGATGGCCAAATCCGTTTTTGAGGAGATGTTTTCGACCAGCAAGTCGCCTGAGACTATCGTTTCAGAGAAAGGCCTGCGCCAGGTAACCGATACAGCCACGATCCAAGCGATTGTGGATAAGGTTTTGGAACAATCGACTGAGCAATTGGTAAGATATTTTGCTGGAAACGATAAGCTTTTCGGCTTCTTTATCGGCCAAGTAATGAAAGCTTCTGGTGGAAACTTAAGTCCAAAAATTGTAAATGAATTAGTTACCAAGGCGCTTGAAAAGAGGAGACCTGCGTGAGTGAGGTTGACTTCAAGGTCGATGATTTAGATGGTGTTGGGTGTGCACTTTATTTAGAGGTCGATCGGACCAAGATAGTATTATTGCACGCGATCTTTGAGGGCCACGATGGGTTGGGGATCATCAAAACCTTAGATGAACGCCGCGGCTTGGTTTGTGTTTTAACAACTCATGATATGCTTCCGAATTGCGAAGCCTGCCTTGAGTCGCTTAGGTCGGTCATATCTTGGCGCTCTGTTGTGCGTCCAGATACGATCGAAAATTTATTTACTTACGTTCAAGTAGAGTAACCATGCTTCGTTGGATTCAACAAAATAGAAAATCATCAGTTGGCGTATTCACTGTGCTGCTTGTAGCGCTCCTAATGACGAGTTTTGGAGTAAGCTTCGGCGGTCCGTCGAACCAGCGCGCCGCCATAAAAGTCAACGATACGGAGATTGGGTATCAGGAATTCTATGACGAGCTTAGGGCTTGGGAAGAGCAATATCGACGCATGCTCGGGGAAAATTTTGAGCGCTTTTCTGGATCATTGATAC
>CAZJXY010000206.1:0-6531 GCA_964549925.1 uncultured Bdellovibrionales bacterium
ATCATAACTCTCAAGATAGCGAAACCTTTCCTGATGGTCATGAACAGGAAGTGAGTCGAAGTTGGCCGGCAGGACACGATGGTTCGTTTAGCAGTAGCTGGCCCTCCGGTCACTCGCACACCATTAGTGGCGATTGGCCAAGCGGTCATACTGAAGATAACAGTAATAAGTGGCCGCCCAACCACACGCGTGAAGCAAGTGAGACTTGGCCTAGGACGCACCGCGTTACCAAGAGTTTACGTTGGCCTGCTGGTCATTTTTATGCCAAGTCGCTTGAATGGGAGAAAATAAGGCGGAATAGTCTACCTCCTGGAGAGTCGGAAACCTTCAGTGGTTCATCAGGTGGGTCCGAGCCAGTTACTCAAATTGAGAATCTAGTCTCGCGCATCACTCCCGCAAACTAAGTTCTCCAACGTGGTCCTTAGCCCAAGCTAAACTATCTGCGCGTCGATGCTCTTCGGGCCAGCTGTAGCTCGGTTCGATGCTATGATTGGCTGGCCAGCCTTGGCTCAGGTAAACAATGTGCCCCTCTTCCGGGTCCTCTAATTCGGAGGGATCGAGCGCCGCCCCGGCCACTTTAGCGTCGGGGTCGCTTCTTTCAATCAGGTGGCCGGGAGGCCAGCTTAAGCTTTCGGCCCTAACGTGACTAGCCGGCCACCCTAAACTTACCGTCCCGTGATGATTAGCTGGCCAGCCCTGGCTAGCGTATGTGCGATGCTCACTACTTGGCGTGAGTTTTACAGTTTTATGGAAATCCCTTTTCCATTCGTAAGCTAGACAGCTCCAAAATTCAGACTTATTTTCACTTGTTTTACACCGCCCTAGATAAGATTCAAGCTCATTGAAGTCATCGTAATCATAGTACGGAGAGATTGAAATTCGCGTCCCTCGAAACCCAAGAAAATTTCCGTGCTGATCGATTCCGCCGGCTAGGGTTGTGTAAGGATACGCGGCGTTAACTTTCTCCTTTAGCTGCAGCCTAGGAGGTACCTGGTCGAAGGGACCATCAAAATGGTTATTTGCATAAACGTTTCCCCGATATACCCCAACCAGCTGAGTTCGATCGTAATCCTTATCAAAGTAATAGATGAAGTCTGAGCGCTCACCTTTTATGAACTCTGGGGTTAGCTCGACTAAGCGCTCATGAGCATCGGAGCGATTGGCTAATAAAAAGTAAAAAGTCTTAGTGTTATTATTGTAATAAAGTACCAGTTTAGTTCCGGATTCGTCATATATTTGAGATACAAACTCCTCTTCCGGAAGGATTTTAATACCGCTGACTGGCTTCGGAGCTATGTCGTTTAATTTGAAGCGAACGGTCTTCTTTTTATACGTCACATCAAACAAATATGGTCCAAGCTGCTTGATATCTACACCGTCCTTCTCGGTAAAAGTTGCGGCATAAGATTTTGCGTGCGGTCTATCGCGATCGAAGTATCCAATATGAATTTTTCCAAGCTGGGCATCGAGCAGTCGCAAATTGCCGGAGACATGCGTATTCGGCAGATCGAAGTTATAATAGTAATAGGTTTCAGTGGGATAGACTACCGCGTAGCGCGGAGCATTTTCGAATATAAATTCGAAAACATCCCTTGGATCTTCAAATCGAACCTGCGCGCGTCGGTCAGCGGTCACTAGATTCTCAATAAACTCAGACACCGATGAGCGAATCAGGTCAGTTACGACTTCAAATGATATTGAACCTGATGAAAGTTCGCGAAGTTCAAGGGTAAATTGATTAAATTGAATACGAGAGTGATAAATCGTGCGCAGGCAAACTAAGGTAGTCAGGGACAATGACAACGCCAATGCTAATAACGCTATACGAATTTTCTGGAAGCTCATACCTATCTCCACACAAATTCCGGAAGCCAACCGAGTCCACCGAGGTTCTGACCCCTGATCATAGTAAATTATACGGGGTGCTAAGTCTAATTCCGAGATCGACCGGGAAAACAACCCATTTTAATTTTGTTGACTTGATGGTGGCTTTGGTTCTATGTTCTCAAGCGCACAGAATTATCAGGTGGAGGAGAAAATGGACCAAACTCGCACGGCTTGTCCGTCAAGGGGCAGTAGCTTTAGTCTAAGATGCCGGGTGGTTGCAAGATTAACTACCGGCTTGCTCGGCTCAGTAGTTATATATAGTTTCTCAGCGCTTGCAGATCACGATCCCACAATTAGCGCGCAGTGGCCGCCTAATCATAATCCGGTGGTGAGTAACAGTTGGCCCAATGATCACGCACTTACGCCTTCACAGGGGTGGCTCGACAATCAACATGATACAACCGTAAGTTCTAGTTGGCCTGGAACCCATAGCTTTGAAGTCTCAGGAACTTGGCCCCCTGGAGCTGCTGGAAGTTGGCCGGCGGGACATAACACCGGGGACAGTACTACTTGGCCGCCGAGTCATCAGAGTTCCAATAGTGAGGGTAATTGGCCGGCCGGTCATCATGGTGTAACTAGCTCTCAGTGGCCTGAGAGCCATAACGGAACTACCTCTTCATGGCCAGAGGATCATCGCGCAGAGCCGAGCGGAACATTCCCGGATGGTCATGACCAAACCGTAAGTAGAAGCTGGCCGGCTAGTCACACTGGAAGCTTTAGTAAAAGTTGGCCAGCCGAGCACGAGCATGCAATAAGTAATGGATGGCCTGCCGATCACACCGAAGATCATAGTAGTAAATGGCCGGCAAATCATCACAAGGATCCGAGTGAGAGTTGGCCGTCCGGACACAGAAAATTTAAGAGCCTTCGTTGGCCTCCTGATCATTACTATGAGTATTCTATAGAGTGGGATACGGGAAGAAAGAAGACTATTCAGAGTCCCGCGCAGTCACTTGACCCTGCCACAGAGGGGACTGATCCAAGTGTGGAGGCTTTTGTCTCGAAAATTGTGCCGTAAGTTTGATTAGTGCGGTAATTGGGGAGCAGGGAAGGCATCACTACTCCACTAATTTAACATCCCGCATCGCCACAAACCCTGGCGGGCGGTCCTTTTTTGCCGAGCGAACCTCTAGGAAATCGCCGGTTTGTCCTACCACGTTTAAGCGAGTTGAGGGCTTTAGTTCAGTTAAGATCTCAGCGGACTTATCGGGTGCGCGTCTGAGCGGGGTCTTAACCAAAACCTCGTAGTCTTTTTGGATTGTTGGTTGGGAGGTTCGGGTCGCTACGGATGACATTGACAACCTATCCGGTCCGCCATCAAAAGATTGTGTTACCTGCTTCATTACTACCACTTCGACTCTACGGTTCTTTCTCCGGCCCTCTGGGTCGTCAACTCCATTGGTCTTTGTATTTGGGACAGACGGCTTAGTCTCTCCAAACCCCTCAGTTGAAAGCTTTCTCGCTTCAATTCCAGAGTTAGCAACAAACCAATGCTTGACCGATTCGGCGCGGCGTTTAGAAAGCGACAGATTGTAATCATCACCTCCCTTTGAATCAGTGTGTCCCTCTACTCTTGCGCCGCCAGAAGGAAAGGTCAGAATCATTTCAGCCACGTTTCTTAGGGTCGGCTCAGCTGCCGGCTGTATGTTATCTCGGTCAAAATCAAATAGGATGTCGCCGGAAAGTTCGATCCTAATCTCGGTATCGGTCTCTTTAACAGCCAGCGTAGTGGAATCCGCTTCGAGTTTTTTGATCTTTGCCGAAAGGTCCTCGGTTCGGCCCGATAGATCGTCAACTCTGACCTCAAGCGGAAGTATCTTTGCATTGAGGGGGAGAATTTTACTCGTTGCGCCTTTAAGATTAATCTCTTCTTCAGGTTCATCTGCGCTTAAACCCACCGAAATAAGCGAGCTGAGTAATATAGTGGCAAGGAACCGTAGCTTCAATTAAATCCTTACACTCAAATTAACCCTGCGGCTTAATCGGAAGATCATCGAATGGAGCAGCCGTTGGAATTTCAACTGATACAGAGGAGACGCTTACGGGAGGAGCAGGAAATTTTGCCCAGAAAGTTCGCTGTTCACCCGGTTTAATTCGACCCTTGCCACGAGATGAAACCGTATTACCTTCACCATCTTTCAATGTAAAATATTTCTTCTTATTCGGGACATCCAAGAGAAACACGTTACGCATGTCCCAGTTGTACCAGTCCCCACCAAAGACCTCGATTGGAGTCTCCTCGGATGTAGTGTTACTGATCACGAACTTCAAAGTAACGGTGTCACCGCTAGAGCGTTTCAGTTCTGTAATCTTAACTGACTCACCCGTGGCTAACTCGCCTTCGGCGATAACATTAATCTGAGTAGCTGCTGAAGAGACGGCCGCGGGTGGAGTGACCGGCTTCTCCCAGCTAGAGGCTGAGGGTTCTTCAGCCCGGACTTTAGAACAGAAGACGGTTACGCTAAGAAAAGTTAAGCTCAATACCAAGCTGCTATATTTCATATTGGTGCCTCCCTGAAGGCTTAGAAAACTAGGCCATTCTATCAGTTAGATCAATCATTATCTGTGGGGAGCACCCGCAAGCGCCATTTTTACCTAATAGTTTCACATAGTTAGAAAGTAGTATTTTTATTTAAAACATTTGAGTATCACATACCATCTAAGATAGTATAACTATTAGTAGTGAGAGCATTTTGCTTAAAGGATTAAGAGGGTTTAAGCAGTGACAGGGCCAGATTTCAAAATAGTAGAACAATCCGAGCTAGGGGGAGCTAGCTTTGGAACCCTGCGTTCTGAGGATAACTTAGAACAGAAGTGCACCATGGCGGGCGTTTGCTCAATGCTGCGTCGGGGAAAAGCCAAAGAAAAGGACACCGAGAATTACGAAGAGTTAGATAGACATCTTGACGAGTTAGATGCTAATCGGCGCCATTTGACTCAGACTACCTACTTTCATCTTCAGAGAATCGGGGAGGATGTACCCACTCCTTATCGAATAATTCGAGACTACGATAGAGCTGAAGAAAGTCAACTTGAGAGTATTAGAGAAGGTCTCCGCTGTCTCCCTGGATTTGAGTGTATCGATGATGAAAAGGCCGATCACTACTTGAAATCGCTTGCCAATTCAGAGAGCGAGTTACTTCGTATCTCTACTCTACTAGCAACTTCTGGATTGGTGCGTGAGGATTGGGTCGAACGAATTTCGAGCAACATTGATCAGACTGTCGCCGTATTAGATAACGTTGTCAGCGCTGGCCAAGAGTGCTTTGAAGTTGAATTTGAAGAAGCAATTGCCAGAGCAGAAGAAAAGTCGAGCGGCCTCTTATCACGAGCGATCGAGGTCGCTCATGAAATCTTAGATGACATCTTTGATTTCAATGATCACGATGTAAACACTCAAGATCGCGATAGTAATGGGAAGAGCGAGAGTGCGAAGAAATTAGAGGAGAAGGGCAGCAAAAAGCCGAAGATACTAAAGGGCACAGGCAATCAAAACCCGGATCTAGAAGCTACGGAGTTAGTTGAGCTTGAGGCGAGACTTCAAGAGAGTGAGGAAATCGAACGGGACGAAGACTTGGAGGAATTAGAAGTTGAACAGCTCTGGAACGAAATTGCCGAAGCCATAGCCGGAGATATTCATGAAGCTGAAATGGAGGAAGCAGAGGAACTAGCCGAAGATAAGTTTGAGATGTTGGCAGAAGAGACTGAAGAATCGGGGGAGATTCAAAAACTTTTCGCAGAATGCCCGCAGATAGCAAATCTGGCCGTGGCGATCGGGTTAACCCAGGAGGATTGGACCGAGGCAAAGTCGCAGGCATTCCTTGAGATGGTTAAGTCTTGGTACTTGTCGCGTAGATCCGTAAGCTGGCACCAAGTCGAGGCTGCCTAAGCTCCTAATTCGGAGCTAGAGTCGACAGATTCTCTGTGTTATGACAGCGCTTTAAGGTTCCCCAGAGGCTCTCCTTGTTTCGGCGCTTCACAATTCTCATACTTCTAACCCTGGCTTACTACGCCCTTAATCCGTACTGGTACGGGGATGCGGTTTGGTATGCCATGGATATTAGACGTGGAAATTGGGCGATTGATCCGGGGCACTTGCTCTGGCGCTCATTGGGAGCTTCTTTCTTTACGTTTTTCAAAGCAAGTGGTCTGGTTCTCGAGCCTCTAATAGCGCTCCAATGCCTCTCGTCTATATGCGCAGCGCTGAGCGTCATTTTTATTTACGACCTCAGTTGTCATTTTAAGCTGGCGCAGAAAGAGGCGTTGTCAGTAAGTTTTTTATTTGGTTCGACCCATTTTCTTTTAGCATATGGAGGCAGCGGCAGTGCTTATTCAGCGGCGGTCGCTGGAGTTATTGCGGCGTTTATGATTGCGGCGCGCTTTGGGGAATCATGGCAGTCGATTGTTTACTCGGCGACCGCCTTCGGGATCGCGGCGGGATTTTGGGCGGTATCGGTCTTGCTAGCACCGGCGCTTTGTCTCTTTAGATTGAAGTGGAGTCGGGGAGAGTTGGTTAAGAGCTTTCGTGTTGCGATAACCCAAGGAGTTTCAATCTTAGCAGTTCTAATAATTATCTTTGGCTCGGCTTACCACTTTTCGCCTGAGGGGCAGAGTCAATCCTTTCTGAGTTGGTTTGGAAGTAGC
>CAZJXY010000207.1:0-6504 GCA_964549925.1 uncultured Bdellovibrionales bacterium
CTGGGACTAAATTTTCTCGTACACTCAATACTTTAATAGGTTCCTCGTCGTACTGAGCACGAATAGTTCTAAATCCATCCCGCAGCGCTCTCCACAACATCTTCCGATCTGTAGCGGTTAGGTCATGAACCTCGGACTCAAAGGCACGAAGGTTAGGTTTGAACTCCGTAGGTGTGGTTAGGGTTACCCACCATCCGGCTGAGCTAGCTCCAGTGTGTTTAGCGACACTGTCTCGCGGGTGAGAGAAAGAATTATCAAACTCCATCGGTACTGCTTAGAGACACTACAAACGAAAGTTGAGTCTAGCGCAAAATAGCACTGGAATAAATCGTTGGTGGGGTTGGGTAAAGTATTGAACTGAGAAGAGTTATAAATACGGACCCCCTAGCGCCGCAAATTTAACCACCATTTTCCACCCCAGCGCTTCTAGTCAGTGACCTCAAAATTTCGTGTTACCTTTGAACTATATTGATTCAGAAATCTCTTCAGCAACCGATCTTCTTGATTGACAACTTCCTATTCCTTGTTAGAATTGAAGTAGCTTTGGTTCGCTCAAAGCATCAATTACAAATTTATTAGCAAGTTTTAATATGATAAAAGCCGCATAAAATGGGCTTTTTGGAACGAAAATGATCGATCGGAATTTAAAATGTGTGGTTCGTCTCCAGGTAATGATTACCGGACGGTATCAATCCACATTTGATATCGGCTGGGCCGTTACCGGAACCGATCCTGACGCAGCCTATTCAAAGGCCAAGCAGCAAAGTCGCCTGCATCTTGCTAATGAGTTTTTCTCCCTTTCTTAACCCCCTCAAAACTCCTTAGCCAGGTGCAAGCCCTGGCTAAGTAAACAACAAAAGGTAAACAACAAAGGCTTTCATCCTGGGGCTGACTACGCAATTTCGCGTGGCTCAGTCTGCTACAAACCGTAAACGAAAGGAAGGTTTTCTCATGCTTGACCGAAATTGCAAGCTTTGGCGCTCATACGAGCGCAACGTAAGACTTGCGCCCTTAAGATCGTTTCTCGGCGGAGCATTTGGTGCGTTCGGTCCGGTGGTCTTCTCAGTTTGGGAAGGCGCAGGTTTGAGCACCACAGAGTGTTCCTTACTTGAGACGGTTTTTCTTGTGGTTTTTGCCCTTGGGGTCATCCCCGGAGGTTTTTTGGCTGACTCGATCGGGCGAGTGCTCTGCATTCGGATCAGTGCGGCTCTAAGCGCTCTTTCCTTGGTGTTATATGGAGTTGCCGGAACATTCTGGCACTTCCTAACCGCTGAGGTAGTCATAGCAACCGGGTTTTGCTTTGGAGTAGGCGCTGAAAGCGCACTTCTCCGCGGCTCACTTGAAGCGCTTGGCGAAAGCGATCGGTACGGAAAGATTAACGGACGCGCCAGACTTTGGTCGGGAATCGGATTTGCCTCATTCTCCCTACTTGGGGGAATGCTCGGCAAGTTCGATCTAAGACTTCCGCTTTGGTGCGCAGCGTTGGCCCTGGGACTCTCGGCCTTAATCGCCTTCCTGCTTTGCGAACCAAAAAGTTCGACGGAGCAAGGCGAAAGACCGGAACTCTCCCTTGGCGCGATGCGGAAGATGGTCAGTGACTCTCTGGTTCAAAATCAAAGGGTCCGTTGGCTACTTGCGTTCGGGGCCTTTCTCTGGGCTTGGCAGCAGACAGCGATGTTTTTCTTTCAACCCGCGCTCCGTGCAAACGGGCTTGGAGTGGAGACGATCGGAATGCTGTTTGCGGCGATGAGTTTGATCAACGGATTCGTCGCTTTTAAAACCACCGAGATCCATCAGTGGGCCGGTGAGCACAAAGCATTCACTGCCGTAGTGGTCAGTGGGGCAGGTGCTTGCTTGATCTTGGGGATGTTTTCGGGGGCAGCAGCGGTTTTTGCAGTGGCACTACTTCGGATCGGAGTTGCCTACGGCGATACAGCCTTAAACAACACGATCAAAGATGAGGTGCCTACTCAGAGAACCGCGAGCGTCCTCTCAATTCAGGTCTCAGGGGGTAGAATCTCGGAGGCTGCAGTACTTCCGCTGGCCGGGACGGCCGTCGGAAACTTCGGTCTGTTCCTCATGTTCCTCGGACTTGGGGTGCTGGTTCTACTCGTTGGTGCGATGATCTTGAGGGCAAATCCGGCACGTCGCGGAGAGAGCCTGTAGAAGGATGGTGAGGTTATTACTAAGGTTCGTTGATGGGAAGAGCGTTAACCTCTTCCTAAAAGTTTACTTTAGCCAGGGCTTCACCATCCCTATTAATTATTTTTCGATGAATACTTTTAAAGTAAGAGTGTGATTAGTGCGATTTATCTCATCATAAATTGAAGAGGGCTCTCGATAGATAGCTCCATTCCGCATCCCTGCTCTTAGCACCAAGAGATCGGAATTACTTGCGAAGAAGGTCTCGCTCTTTGAATCCATACGCACCAAGTCATTTATTAAATCTCTTTGTGATCCCTGAGAGACGCCCCAATTGTTTAGTCTCGGAAGTTCACTCAATATTTTCCGAAGCTCCAGTCTGGGATCGCATATTTCAATGTGAGAACTTAATTCGATCGCATTCCTTATCAGTTCCGATTCACCGCTGAAAGCTCGATGTACCGCAGCATCGGTATGATTTTCCGCAACTAAAATCTTTTGCAGTACAATCAAATTAGATCGTTCGCGATCAGAGTTGTAAATCCCCCACTTTGCGCCCTCCTTTTCTGTGCCACTCCTATAACAGATTACTGCTGTTGCACGCCCGCTACGTTCCCCGTCTAAAACTTCACCGCGAAGTCTCTCCAGAAAACGAGAAACCCCTTCCGCAATTTCAGCTCTGGCAGCCGGTTTAAAAACTCCAACACGAGCCAGATCAGATTCTAGCTGCTCACGCATATTTGGGCGCTGTACGGTAAAAGACTCCTGTTCTGGGAGCTTTCCGGGGCGTAGCACCCGCTCTCCAAAATCAAAACTAAGATTCGAGGCGCTAAGTACCTGGTGGGAGATTTCCCGAGGATTTTCTAAAAACGCTTTTAGCTTCTCTAACTGGCCTGAGGGGATTCTAAATGTTCGTTCGATTGACTCGGCTGCCGGCGAATGGCTTAAGGATTGATCCATACTGCGTACTCCACAAATACTACGTCACCAACACCCCAACCAGGTTTTACCACGATCTAAGCTGAAATCAAGCGTCGCGGAAGACTGCATTACTTAGGCGCGCTTGCTTCCATCCACCTAACGATTGCTCCGGCAAGTTCTTGCTTAGTGCCATCAATCTTTTCGATTCCACCGCGATGAACTAGCCAAGCTCGGTGATGATCCGTCCCTCTCTGCATATCCTCCAAGCGGTTCGCGACCACCATTTCGTAGTCTTTCAATCTACTTTGAGCAACTTCAAGCAAGGACTCTTCACTCACATCAACTAGCAATTTAAAGGTAATCATAGGAAGACTCGGGTGCCCTGCCCTCACCTCCTTGATGACTTTCGTGGTAGGCACAAGCGCGGGAAGTGATAACTCGCTCTTCCCTGAAGCGATCTTTCCCTGATGCATCTCAGCCGGACGATAGTCGGCCACAGCCGCGCTAAAAATCGAACTCTGGTATCCCTTTGATCCATCAACTCCAGCCAGCCTATATCCATGTTTTAATTCGTCACGGACATTTTCAAGATACTGATCAAAGTCGGAATGGGTGCGAGTAAAAGCTTGAATGAATTTAGGCAGCCCCTTTGCTGAGCCCCCGATCAGTAACCTTACATCGGCGCCCTTTCCGATAAGCTCACGAGCTATCTCCACTCCGAGTGTGCCTTTAAAAATATTAGCAATAATTCGCACCTTATCGATTCGTACAGGAGTTGGCCCGGCAGTAAGAAGCACGGTTTGGTCCTTAAGCGGGCCATCCGCAAGCTGTCGACACATCGTAACCGCAATAGTTTCGGTGTCAGGCAACTCGAACTTACCAGCGCTTTGGCGGGGCTTCATAATATATGCCCCACGTTCTTTTAACTCGACCATCGATTGAATCAGGCGGCTATTCACCATATCACCGTTCATCGTAGGGATGATCACTAAGGGCACGTGTTCTTTCTCCATCCGCCCGCGCGCTGCTGCAAGAAGAGACATCGCCGGAGAATCGGCGATCCCCTGAGCTAATTTATTAATTGTGTTATAGGTCGCCGGACAAACCAAGTAGGCATCATAGCGCGTGCCATCCTCCATCCCTAAGTGCTCGACTCCGCCGGTCAATTCACCTGAAATTACCTTCCCATCCACTCCTACCGCCCACTTAAGAGACTTAGCACTCACAAGCTCCGAGGCGTCATCGGTTAGATAAGCCGTAACCGTCGCTCCGTAGCGGCGAAGCATTCGCACAATATCAGGACCTTTGTAACTAGCGATACTTCCGGTAAGCACCAAGGCGATGTTTTTATCAGCAAGATGCGCCCCTAATCGCTGAACTTCGCGATCGCCTAGCTGAGCGTCAGGGAGCTTTACATCTCGGAGATCAATTTCAAACGGATCTCTAGGGACTAATCGCTGCAACGGATCCTGCTCAGGAATTGGGAACTGCTCTGACTCGGGCACAACAACCTCAAACTCTGGTACTTAAATCAGGTCAGGAGCATATAAAATTAGCTTTTGGATATCAAATGCTATATGAAGTTTGGTGGCTTTCGGTTTAAACTCAAAGAGTTATGAGTTGGTCCTTCCCTTTTGATCAAAAGAAAGTCGGCATTTCCGCCGATTCAGACTCGTTTCAAGATATCGACCTATCAACCGAATGCCTTATTCCAATCGATGGTCACCTAGGTGCGTTTGGCACCCAGCGGAAGCACCATCGTCACGAAGGGGTTGATCTTTATTGTAACCCGGGGGAATCGGTTCACGCAGTTGAAAGTGGAGTAGTAGTGAATATTTTACCATTTACTGGGCCATCAGCTGGAAGCGAGTGGTGGAATGATACTAAGGCCGTAATGGTTGAGGGTGAAAGCGGTGTTGTATGCTACGGAGAGATCGAGCCCCGACAAGGGCTTGAGATCGGTTCAAAAGTTTCAGCTGGCGAAGAAATAGGGGTCGTGGTGCAGGTACTAAAACATAATAAAGGTCGGCCGATGAGCATGTTGCATCTTGAGCTATATGAACACGGGACTACGGCACCCGTTGAGTGGGGTCCGAATCTTTTCGGTAAAATCCCCGAGCACCTTCTCAATCCCACCCCTACACTTCTTGAAGCCTTGAAGAAATAGCTTAGGAAAAAACACCAAATTAATAACAAAAAGCAGCGACCAACGAGCTTGACAACTGCCAGCAATAGGTTTACTATACGCCTCAATAGTCATACAGACAGGAGTTTCTATGTCTCTAACTATCCCTTCCAAAATTAAATCCCCGCTACTTGCGCTTGGCCTAATCGGACTAGGGTCCGGTGCGGCAATCGGAAGTTGTACCGTGCCACATTATTCAGACTTACCCGGATTTTCAAACGATAGTCAGAGTGGACGAACGATCAACGGCGTGAGTACATTAGTCGGAGGAATAATCGGAGAAACGTTATACGGCGACTCTCAAATCGATCTCACCGCCGAGAAATTTTTCTTTCCTGACTCTGAAATAACCGGAACGACATCCCGGGAAAGAATCGATGTTGAATGCGACTTGCTTTTTACCAGCTCGCATTTTACTGCAAGGCGCGAAAAAGGTGGAGTATTCACTGGAGCGGTCGAGAAATCAGAATATAATTGGGATATAACTCAAAACTCGTCAAATACCTGGGGGATCGAAAGAGCCGGATGGAAATTGGATACCATGCTGGAGCTAAATATAGATAGTGGTGTGATTACCGGAGCATATAAGCGACCTTTTGAGCTGGATTGGGATATTAATGGAACGTACGATCACAACGGCAAAATTGATGTCGAAATTGATGTTCCATGGGGACCAGATGTTGAACTGGTTGGGCAAATCTGCTCTATCGCTGGCCGATAAGAGCAGACCTAGAATGGTGGGTTGATTATCTAATCTGGCTCAAGCTATAGATCTAGAGTGATTTACCCGGCTTCCAGATCGCACCCTAAATACTTAAAAAAACTTCAAGATATTGCGGAACGGCAAGTACCCTACCACGTTATTTCGATCTCAGGGGGATTAGCCTTTTTGCATGCGCTAAACTCCCTGACCAAATCACTTACCTTAGTCGATCGAGATCCGGAAGTGAATCGCTACGTTTCATTGATACTCGAGCTGATTACGGCCTGCCGAACCAGACAGGAATTGATTGAAACGTTATCTGGTCATAGTTGTCATTACGATCAATCTGAGTCTCTGCATTTTAAAGCTGAGTCCTCCGTCATTCGGAGAAAGGTTTTAGACACCCTCTCACCGACCTCACGTACTGAAATCGAGGCTATATACAAACCGGAATGTTTTGATCCAAATACTTTGAGCCTTATTTCTGACCTTGGAATAATCCACTTTACCGGTCTAGAACTTTCACCGGGACACTTCAATTGGATGTTTGATC
>CAZJXY010000208.1:0-6487 GCA_964549925.1 uncultured Bdellovibrionales bacterium
TTGATGATGTATAGCAGATCATTTAGTGAAGTCGTACGCTCAAAACTACCAGGAAAAATCAAATTGACCGCAAAGTACAACCCAATCACCGCGACTGCACCAACAACAAAGAGTAACTCACGGGTGCGGTTTGCCGGGACCAAACTGGTGAATAGCGTCACCACTATTATTGAGGCTGCGGAGGGGATAGCAAAAAACGGAAGCATGACGAACAAGGCATAGGGATAATAAAGGATGTTGTCAGCCATATAATAGTTGGCAAAAGCCACAATTGCGGGCAAGCCAAACACCATTACCATCCAACTAGAACTCCCAACTACCTCGCATAGTTTTCCTAGGAAAAGTCGAAATCTTGTTATTGGTGAAGCCAGGATCAAATCTAGATCTGATCCGAGGAATAAGGCACCAAGAGCACTGACGCAGTTTGAGAATACCAGCAATCCAAAGAGAAACAGGAATACAATTCCAAGAATTAAAGATGGATGAAAGTAGACATAGTTCCTATTTTTTTCAAGCTCGATTAGAGAGTAAATTAATCCGAAGTAGATACTCAGCATCACAGCAACAGAGAACGCAGTAAGAATGAGATCTCGACCGAGTTGAGATCGAATATTATACCCGCCGCGCCAGCGATTTTTAAGAGATAGAAACTTAGGACGGATGGTTATTGGAAGCATTAGGCAGATCCGTTTGATAGGGACTCTGCATCGGATGTAAGCTGCAGGAACAGCGACTCAAGTCCTCCTTCAAACCCTCCGGTGTTAGCCTTGATCTCAGCAAGAGTTCCGATTGAGATAATCTTTCCGTGTTGAATAATGGCAAGGCGATCGGCTAACTCCTCCGCAACGTTAAGCGAATGGGTAGAGAGAAAGACAGTCATTCCCTGCTTGGCGTAATTTTTAAAGGCGAGTTTCAAAGTTCGTGCTCCATGGGGATCAAGACCAACCATGGGCTCATCCACAATTAGTAATTTTGGTTGATGTAGTAATGCGGCGCAGGTTGCCAGCCGCTGCTTCATTCCATGTGAGTAGCTCTCCACCAAATCATCTTGCCAATCGGTTAGGCTATATTCAACCAAAGCTTTATCGATACGTTGATCGACTTCCTTAGGCGAAACATTGTAAAGATCGGCAACGAAGTAGAGAAACTCGCGACCGGTTAATTTTGAATAAATGTAAGGTCGGTCCGGAATATATCCTGTAATTTGCTTAGCCTTTCCTGGCTCGGTTGCTAAATCAAATCCACCGATTCGCATCGTTCCTGAAGTAGGCTGCAGAACTCCAGCCAGCATTCTTATGGTGGTAGTCTTTCCCGCTCCATTTACCCCAAGAAAGGCGAATATCTCCCCAGCTTTCACGCTGAATGTGGCACTATCTACGGCCACGAAGTTCCCATAGCGCTTTGTAACACCGACAAGCTCAATCATTGGCTGGTTTTCTAAATTACTCATTTTCTCGGCTTTACCTCAGGCATATACGGCCGAAAGATCTTAATCAATTCATCTAATTTTAAGCGCTTTAGTTGATCATGCTCACAGGCTTTCAATGAGCCTTCTACTCTCTCTACCTTAAGGTCCAATTTTTCCTTGGCTGTTACAAGTACAGGATGTTGCAGCAGCGGGGAGACCGGAAGGCTATAGGGATATTCAAGATAAAAACTTCCATTCGCCTCAGGCTTTATTAAAAGCGGACCGTGCACCGGAAAATTAAAGGTTTTTTCATCGCCTACCCCCGTCCAAGTGGCCGAAATGTTAATGGGATTCGTGCCCTCGGCCAAGACAGAAAGCTGAGTGTCGCTAAAACGTAACTTGAATTCAGCGCCTGAAAACTGACTTAATGGATTGAAAGTGATTCCGAAACTAGTAGTTGCCTCTGATATCAGTTTATCAGCAGACATTCTAAGTGAAGACCCGCCTTGGATTGTGATTGTTTCTTGCCCATCAAGCGTAAAGGAGATCTCACCAACACAACGTTTACCGCTTCGGATGGCAAAGCGGTTCTCACCTCGCTTTAGGATATCACCGAGAATCTTAACTTTCGGACCCTCGATTGAACTTATCTTTTCATAAGCGATGTAGCTCAGTCCGACCCCGGCGGCGAGAATGATTGAGGCTATCAATAGGTCGAGGTTTTTCATATGGCCCAACCTCTCCTTATAGACGAATCCTCTACCAGAGGATAGCACGATCCTATAAGAGGCTAGCGGCTAACTGTAGCCAGGCAAAGCATAATCAATTTACGATAGGCTTTTAGTTAGCTAGATGAGCTTTCTCTCGCATGAAGAGATCGTCGATTGCTAAGGAAGCAAGCATATAAGCCTCCTTTTCGGACGCACCGGTCTCAAGAGCTATCCCGGTTAATGCTTCAATTAGCTCACCAATTGTTGTGTGGATTGATTCTAGAGAATTTTCAGCCTGATTTGAATCTAAGGAACGTTTCATAACGACTACCAACCGTACAAATTAAAACCTACCCGACTAATCCGAAGAAGATTTCGTGGGCCTCAAAAATTCAGATGTGAAAGGTCCAGATCCGATTCCTTCAATCTACTTGATAATTATAAAATAGAACTCAAAATCTGGCTTTCTTTTTTTAAGGATTTTTTTGAGGCGAGAAGGTAATTAACCGGTAACCCCTTGAATTTAAATAACTTTTCAAACTCACTAGATACATTTGTCTCCAAAAATTCACTATCATGTAACGAATTTGTGTATGAATTTATCGTAAAATCAGGCATTCCCGTGATAATTCCGGCGACCTGATCAAAGTATTCTCGATGGTCAGTCTTGAATGAAAGGAAGCCCGAATCGCACAAAAGCGAGCAGATCTTACCGAGAAATTCAGCGTTTAATAGCCGATGCTTCTGCCAACGTGCCTTGGCCCAGGGATCGGGAAAGTTAACGTAAATCCCTTCTAGCGACTTCGCTTCAAAGAAGGCCGGAAGTGCTTCGGCATCCGTTCTCAAAAAGGCGATATTTTGTAAACCGAGTTTCTCTGACTTTTGGTAGGATCGGTAGACTCGTTTGTAGCGCAGCTCAAAGCCGACGAACAAGCTCGAAGGATCTCTCGAAGCGCGCTCGATCAAGTGCATTCCAGATCCACTCCCAAGTTCGCAGTACATTCGACCAAAGCTTTTTTGAAACGCGCGAAAGCGTAGCATCTCGTCCTCTGTAACTTTTCCTTCGGCAAACGGAAAAAGAATTCCACGGGTTTCAGCGCATAGAGGCTTATATGGATTAACAGTGTCCTTGTTCAACGCTTAACCCTCCCAACTATTTTTTAGAGTGCCAGCCAAAGAGTGTATCATGCGGCTTTAGATTGGCTGAAAACGGAAGACTTAACTCTGACAAAGTTTGATAGTGCTCTGCTTTTAACTGCCAACCCAGAGCGCCAAGATTTTCCTCCACTTGGTTGGGATTCGAGCAGCCGACAATAGCTGAGGTTACACCAGGGGTTTCGAGCAACCAACGGAGAGCTGTCTGGGCGGGAGATTTGCCGTACAGCTTCCCGATTTTCTCTAGCTCACTCACAAATCGGACGACTTTTGGGAGATTCTCGGCAGAGAGCATGACGTTGTTCTTTCTATAGTCCGGCGGCACGTCCTCCTGAGTTTTGTATCTTGCAGCTAATGCTCCCTGGGCCAAAGGAGAGTAACAAAGTATGCTGACCGAATCTTTGCGGCAAAGTGGTAGAACAGTCGGTTCGATCGAACGCCAGAGAAGGCTATAACAAGCTTGTAAAGAATCAATCTCCTCAGTTGAACTATATTCTTGCCACTCTGGCTCCATCCAATTCGATACCCCAATTGAACGAATTTTCCCCTCCTTCTTCAGTTTAGATAATTCGGCCATGGTCTGGGCGAGTGGAATTTTCTTAGAGGGCCAGTGGTACTGGTAGAGATCTATATACTCCGTTTTTAGCCTTCGCAGTGAAGCCTCAAGCGCCTTTCTTAATTGATCTGGTGCAGCATGTCTGTGGGAAACCTTTGAGGCGAGAATTATCTCCTTTCTACCTTTTCCAAGAAAGTTTCCAATAATGGTCTCCGAGAATCCATCGCCGTACACTTCAGCGGTGTCTATAAAGTTAATTCCGCAATCCAAGGCCTTTTTCAGGGCAGAGAGAAACTTCCTTTCGTCTGTTCCAAACCAACCAGAGGCCTGCCAGCCGCCAAAGCACAGCGGCGAAACGTTAAGCTCAGATTTACCAAGTTTTACAAGCTGCATCTTACTCCTAAAACGTTTTGCAACATGCTATACCCAACGTATATTCACAATTCTATGATGAATTTACGCTACCTCTGGCACCGTTGCAAATCGCCCCAAAGTGCCGACTTTATAAATATGGGGCTTGGAATAGAGGCTCGGTATCGGCGTTCTCGGAGGTTTTGGGAGCCTCATTTAAGGTGCAGCCGAGAGTTTCAAGACCGCTGCTCTGGTCTGGTAAAAAGCAAAGATCTGCTTCTGGTATTGGGAGCTGGTAGGCTTTTCGATTTTGATCTAGCTGCACGATCTCGGGAATTTAAGAGGATTGAATTGATCGACGCAGACCCAAGCTGCCTCTCTTATTGGAAGGTCGCTAATGCAAGTTGTCCGATCGGTTTTAAGATTATCGACGCAACCGGCGTGATAGATAAATGGAGCACAACTCTAGAGGTATTTCTGAAAGGTGAGTCCGATAGATCAGTGGGGAAGCTGATCAGGTTTCTAGCTGATTTGCAAACAGCAGATCCTAAATTGACTCGACTTGGAACTAATCAAAAAGCCTCGATGGCAATTTCATTAAACTTACTAAGCCAAATTCCGCTTTTTTGGCGAGATAGATTTGCGAGGTTACTAATCAAGTATTGGAGAATTGATTCGAATCAGGATGGAGTATACGAGCCGTCGCTAAACGCTGCCCTTTTAGCCTCCATGGCTAAATTACAGGATGATCACTTAACACTTCTAGGAGAGATTTCCAGCGAGGTTGTGGTTGTAATTTGCGACCAGTATTTCCACTATTATCAAAAAAATATCGCAGATTGGCGGACAGAGCAGGCCTTGTATGGAGTTCAGTACAGTGAGAAAGGCGCGTCAATCAGAATTCCGAATTTCGAATTGAGCTTAAGGCAAAGTTGGCTTTGGCATTTGGCGCCACAGGGGATTGAGAGTAAAGAATTCGGAGAGATCCACGAAGTAGTTGCGGGTGGATACATCCGCCGTTAGACAAATTGATGCTTTAACGCTGAAAGAGTTGGCGCAACTTTAACAGCGATCTTTTCTAACTTCATCTGCCTCTCTAGTCGCTCAGGGATAACAAGTTTGCCCCTTACATTAGCAGGTAATGCCTCTGGAAACTTACCAGGATGGGCGGTCTCTAGGAAAATACCCTTGGCCTCTGGGTCACTCGTCAATGCGCGCTGCAAAGCGAGATAAGCTACTGCCCCGTGGGGATCTAGTATATATCCGAACTTAGAGTGTGCATCGCCTATCGCCGAGACAGTTTCTTTATCTGTGAAACTAAAAGCCTTAATTTGAGCCCTAATGCGTTCGAGGTCAAAATTGAAGAGGTATTGAATTCTAGCCAAATTACTAGGATTTCCGACGTCCATTGAATTAGAAAGGGTTGTAACGGAGCTGCGTGGAGCAAACTTTCCCGAGGTTAAGTACTCGGTAAATACGTTGTTGGCATTCGTAGCCGCTATAAAACCAGAAATCGGCGCTCCCATTAATTTTGCTAAGACTCCCGCAGTCAAATTTCCAAAATTCCCGCTAGGAACGGAGAAAATAAGCTTAGTTCGACCCTTGATCTGCGCTAATGCACTAAAATAGTAAAAGGACTGTGGAATTAATCGAGCAATATTAATTGAATTTGCCGATGTTAAATTGAAGCGCTGTGCAAAAATTTGATCGCTAAACGCTTCCTTTACAACTCGTTGACAATCATCAAAAGTACCTTCAACTTCAAGCGCTCTTACGTTGCCACCGAGAGTTGTAATCTGCTGCTCTTGGATTCTGCTAATCTTGCCGCTCGGATAGAGGATCACGACTTTAATACCAGGTTGATTGTAAAATCCGTGAGCAACGGCGCTTCCCGTATCACCCGAGGTAGCAACTAGCACATTCAGCTCTCTTCGGTTTGCTCGGTTAAAGTAAGAGAGTATCGAGGCCATGTATCTTGCCCCAAAGTCCTTGAAAGCTAAGGTCGGTCCGTGAAAAAGCTCCAAACAATAAGTATTCGAGTTCAACTCTACCAATGGAGCATCAAATGTAAGAGCGTTTTCTACTATTTGAGAGAGCGCTGCATTGGGAATCTCCTCGCCAAAAAAGAGTTTAGAAACTTCAAGAGCAAGCTCTTTAATATTCAAACTTTGAAGAGATCCTAATACTGAATCGGGAAGTCTAGGTATTGTAAGCGGTACAAAAAGTGACCCGTCACTGGCAAGACCTTTGAAAATGGCCTCAGAGGCGGAGTAAGTCTTATTGGAATCCAAAATGCTTCTAAACTTC
>CAZJXY010000209.1:0-6487 GCA_964549925.1 uncultured Bdellovibrionales bacterium
AAAGAGCATTCATACCCAAATTCTTACACTCCCAGACTCTACTCGCGTATTAAGCGGGCACGGTCCAGATACTACTGTTGGAGTTGAGAGAGATACAAACCCTTTCTTACAAGGTGAAGACGATGGCAGATCAGCGCGATAAGAGAAATGTGGTAATTGGAATTACCGGCTCAGTAGCCGCATATAAAGCGGCTGAACTGGCTCGAATCCTGGTGCAACGTGGATACGTCGTTCGCACTGTGATGACTGAGTCCGCCACCAAATTTGTTGGTCCGCTTACGTTCGACGCGATCACTGCACACTCGACATCTGTGAATTTTTTTGACGGCAGTGAAGCTAAAAATATCGGACACATTCAACTGGCTGATTGGGCCGATATTGTGGTAATCGCTCCGGCTACAGCTGACATCATGGCAAAACTTGCCCATGGGATTGCGGATTGTCCTGTTTCTACAGTGACGCTTGCAACACAGGCTCCGGTTCTCGTCGCTCCAGCAATGAATGTAAATATGTGGAGTAATCCAGCAACTCAAGAGAATCTTAAAATCCTAAAGGGTCGTGGCATTAGATTTGTTGAACCTGAGGAAGGTGAACTCGCCTGCGGGTGGGAAGGGACAGGCAGATTGGCTAGCCCGTGGCAGATCTTTTACGATATCAGGCGCTACACCTCAGCCTCGGATTTCTCACCATATAAGATCTTAGTGACCACTGGGCCGACGCGAGAGGATATCGACCCGGTTCGCTTCTTAACAAATCGCTCGTCCGGGAAGATGGGGGTTGCATTGGCGCAAGAGGCTTATCGTCGTGGAGCAGAAGTAACTCTAGTCCATGGCCACTGTAAGATCCAAGTTCCAAACAAGGTGCGCTGCATTCCCGTTAGCTCAGCTGTTGATATGCATCAAGCCGTGATGAGTGAGATGAAAGAGAACACACCTGACATAGTGATTATGGCTGCCGCAGTGGCTGATTTTCGTCCAAAACAAAAAGCTGAATTCAAGATTAAAAAATCTAAGGCTGCTAAGTCGATTGAATTGGTTCAAAACCCGGACATCTTGGCGGAACTCGGAAAGAAACGAAAAGAGGATGCTCGGCCGATACTCGTTGGCTTTGCGGTAGAAACTGGTGAGCTCGAAGATTTAATTGGTTACGCCCGTGGAAAATTAGAGGAAAAGAACGCTGACATTATTGTTGGTAACTTCGCCAGTGAAGCTTTCGATCTGGACACCAACCGAGTTTGGATTATCGATCGGAATGGCAAGCAAGAAGAAGTAGCGACTACTTTTAAGAGCCGTATCGCAAGCAAAATCTTAGATAAGGTAATTAAGTTTGCATGAGTGAGAACTTAAGCCAGCGAGCCGAGCTTTTGCGCTATCTAGAAAGCCAGCGTGGGCTCTATCCCGTAGGGATTCCGATAGGATTACTTAAGCCTCAGTCTTTTGCCCGAGTTCCGCTTTCAAAGTCGCTTGAGCGTTTATTATTTAGGCATAAAGTCCAGCACTCGGAATTAGTGCAAGCACAGGGTAAGGTTAAATCCAAATTGATGTTTGTGCGCTTCGAGTTGGAGGGGAAATGCTCGGATAATTTCAGTGACGCTGGCGGAAAGTTACTGCAATCGGCAATTGAGCGAGGGCTTAAACTAAAAACCAGCGAGGTTTTTGTAACTACACTTTCAAAGGGAGTGCAGCATATCGATTCCGGAAAGCCATTTTACTTGGAACATTTGGAGCTCTTCAAAGAGAACTTAATAGAGGAGATTAAACATGTCGCTCCAATTGTTGTGGTTTTATTAGGAGCGGAACTGGCTGATGCGTTTGGCTTGGACAAAAAGAGTAAATGGGTAGAATTGGGTGGCGCTAAAGCCCTAATTAGCCTTAATGTTTCAGCGGTAGCCAATGATCCAACTTTAAAAAAGTCGTTTTGGGAGGATCTTAAGCTTTTAGTATGAAGATAATCTTGCACACACTTCTTTTACTGGGGTTGCTTGTTTTCACTCTTGAGGCGAAATCCGAAGTTTTGGTCCTCCCGATGCAGATGGAGATCCTTCCTGGCACAGCGTCTTACTTAGAAGATGGCATCAAAGAAGCTTCGCGTCGTGGCGCAAAGCTTGTCTTAGTTGAGCTTGATACTCCCGGCGGAATGCTGCAAAGCTCGCAGGAGATGGTTAAAGCCATCTTTGATTCTGAAGTGCCGGTAGTGATTTACGTTTCCCCGACAGGCGGGAGTGCCACATCTGCCGGGGTTTTCATTACTGTAGCCGGACACGTTGCTGCTATGGCTCCGGGAACAAGCATCGGGGCAGCCCATCCGGTGATGGGTTCGGGCGAAGATATCCCCGGGGATATGCGCACCAAAGCTGAAAACATCACTGTCGCGATGGTAAAATCAATCGCTGAAAAGCGCGGCAGAAATGTCGCCTGGGTTGAAAAGGCGGTGAAAGAAAGCGCATCACTCACAGAGACCGAAGCTGAAAAAGAAAAGGTAGTTGAGATTATTGCTAAGGATTTAGACGAACTTTTAAAAAAACTAAAAGGGCGAAAAGTCGAGGTGGCAGGAAAGACCGTGGAGCTGGAAGACTTTTCTTCGATGCCGCGAGTTAATTTTGAACCATCGATTAAGCAGAAGTTTTTAAACTTCGTTGCAAATCCGATGATTGCGCACATCTTATGGATCGGGGCAACGACAGGATTATCTCTGGAGCTTTATAGTCCTGGGGCAATCCTTCCGGGGGTTGTCGGTGTGATCTGTTTGATCCTAGCATTGGCCGTTTATCAGATCATCCCGCTTAACGTAAGCGGAATTCTACTTTTGGTAGCCGGCGCAGTAATGATCGCGCTTGAATTTGCTGTGCCGAGCGGCATTCTTGGAGTAGCAGGGATTATTGCCATGGTGATTGGCTCGATCTATCTCGTGGACCTTAGCGTAGAGCCCTTTTTGCAGGTAAACCTAACCTATATCGGGATGTTGACCGCCTTTGTGGGCTCACTTATGTTTGGCTTCGTTTGGCTAATTGTGCGCACCAAGCCCAGCCGCGCAAAGACCGGATATGAAGGGCTTATCGGGAAAACCGGTGAAGCGCTTGAAACAATTACTTCGCGCGGCAGAGTCTCGGTAAACGGCGAGATTTGGAATGCAACAGTAGAGCATGGTGTAATAAATAAGGGCGAGAAGGTTAAAGTTGTAGGGATGGCCGGCAGTTTGATTTTAGAAGTTGAGCAGTTTAAAGAATAGGAAAATTACCGTTCCTAGAGTGATTGGATTTAAAAGGAGAAACGTATGGGATCTTCGCTAGTTGTAATTCTATTCCTTGGTGTAGTTATTATATTACTCGGTTCCTACGTTGTTAAACAGTACGAGCGAGGAGTGGTTTTTCGACTCGGAAAACTAGCTGGTGTGCGTAATCCCGGATATAACTTCATTGTCCCATTCCTAGAAAAGCTCACCCGCATCGACCAACGTACCATAACGATGGACGTGCCAACTCAAGACGTAATCTCAAAAGATAATATCTCTATAAAGGTAAACGCTGTGGTTTACTTTCGAGTGATGGATCCGGCGAATGCCATTATCCAGGTGGAAGATTACCTCTTTGCCACAAGCCAACTTGCCCAAACAACCCTTCGAAGTGTCTGCGGTGAGGCATCCTTAGATGATCTCTTGCAGCAAAGAGAGCACATGAACATGCGAATTCAAGAGATCTTAGATAAGCAAACTGACGCCTGGGGGATTAAGGTCTCCTTAGTTGAGATTAAACATATCGATCTTCCACAAGAGATGCAGCGTGCCATGGCCAAACAGGCTGAGGCGGAAAGAGATCGGCGCGCCAAAATTATTCAAGCTGAAGGTGAGTACCAAGCTGCTTCAAAGTTAAGAGATGCTGCCTCAATTCTTGCTACAGAGAAGACTACACTTCAACTTCGCTACTTAGATACTTTAAAGTCAATCGCTCAGGAGCATAACTCAACCATAGTGTTCCCATTGCCAATGGATCTAATCAAATTATTTAAGGAATGATCCCTTACTGGTACGAGTTACCACCCGAACGAATCGCAGATCGACCGGTGCACCCTTACCACGCGGCTAAAATGCTGGTGGTGAACCGTGAGCGCGCGAGCTTAAGCGATAGCACGTTTCTCTCTCTCACGGAGTTTCTATCGCCCGGTGATGTGATGGTATTCAATGATTCTAAGGTGCTGAAATCCAGACTCTTTGGAAAATTCGAAGACACTGGAGGAGAAGTAGAAGTCTTAACCCTTGATCAATTCAGGAACGGAGAAAATATAGTAGCCATCTCTCTCGGTCGACCGTTGCGGAGATTTAGAGAGGGAAGGGGGATAAGGTTTTCGGCAGATCTTAGAGCTGTAATTGAGCAGCGAATCGGCACCGATAAAGTAAGGCTTCGATTTGAATCGGTAAGTAAAGACGTTTCCGCAGCTTTTGAAGAGTGTGCGCTAATGCCAATCCCGCCTTATATTCGCGGTGGTGTGGCAGATAAGGCAGATGATCATGACTATCAAACCTGTTTTGCCAAAGTTCCCGGAGCAATCGCTGCTCCAACTGCTAGTTTACATTTTACTCCGGATCTACTAACTCAGATTAAGCAGCGCGGGATCCAGATCGAATTTTTGACTCTGCATGTCGGAAGGTCGAGCTTTAGTACGCTTTGGGAACCGGGAGAGGAGAGGCTCTTAAAACCGGAGAGCGAGAGACTCGAAGTCTCGCCCGAGTTGGTTTCCCGGCTGACAGCCGCAAAGGCTGATGGTCGAAGAATTATCGCTGTTGGCACCACTGTGGTGCGTGCATTAGAGAGCGCGGCTACTGGACTTTCCTCTGGAGAGACTGAGCTATTTATCATCCCCGGCTTTGAGTTTAAGATAGTGAACGGATTGGTTACCAACTTTCATCAACCTGGGACTACCCATTTACTGCTGGTCGAGGCCTTCTTAGGCAGAGAACTGCTTGAAAAGAGTTATAACTGCGCCTTAGACCAAGAGTATAGACTACTAAGTTATGGCGATGGGATGTTAATTCTATAAGTTATGCACAAGTTCGAAGTGTTAAAAAACTGTGGAGCAGCAAGGCTAGGTTCATGCGAAACCGCTCATGGTAAGTTTTCCACTCCTAATTTCATGCCAGTTGGAACCAGAGCATCAGTGCGCGGAGTTGATGCCGAAAGATTAAAAGAGATTGGCACAGAGATTACCTTAGTAAACACCTATCATCTATGGGTGCGTCCCGGGCCAAAAGTTGTTAATCATCTAGGTGGCATTCAGAAATTTTCAGGTTGGAATGGTCCGATTTTAAGTGACAGCGGCGGTTTTCAGATCTTTAGTCTCTCAAAGATCAGAACTTTGAGCGAATCTGGCGTTGAGTTTCGAAGTCATGTCGACGGCAAAGCAATGAAGCTCACGCCAGAGCTTTGTGTTCAGATTCAAGAAGAACTTGGTGTTGACATAGCCATGGTACTAGACGAGTGCCCTCCGGCGGGGATTGATTTTTCTGCCGCGGAAAAATCTTTGGAACTTACAATGCGTTGGGCAAAGCGCTGTGTTGCGGCGCGCTCCCGCTCAGAAACTGCGCTTTTTGGAATCACGCAGGGAGGAACGCACCGCGATCTTAGAACTAGAGCGGCAGAAGAGTTAAGCGCCCTTCCATTTGATGGCCTAGCAATCGGGGGATTAAGTGTCGGGGAACCTAAAGAGAAGATGTATGGAGTTTTATCTTATCATCCGGCGCAGCTTCCTGAAGGAAAGCTGCGTTATCTCATGGGTGTCGGCACACCGGGGGATATAGTCGAAGCGGTAAGTCGAGGAGTCGACATTTTTGATTGCGTTATGCCGACTCGCTCGGGACGTTTTGGCAGAGCCTTTGTGTCGGAGGATTTTCCGTATATTAATATTAGAAATGCTGAACATGGGACATCGGAAAAGCCTCTGGAGAACGGTTGTAACTGCCTGGCTTGTCGTCGTTATTCTAGAGGATATATCCATCACTTATTTAGGGTTGGCGAGATGCTCGGTCCGGTGCTTGTAAGTATCCATAATTTAAGACATTATCTCAAACTAATGGCCGATATACGTGACTCAATAGCGGCCGGGAATTTGGTCTCGCTTAAGACCGAAATTCTTGGCCGTTGGAAGAACGTTGAAGTCGGCTCTCTGGTTGGGAAAGCTTGAGCTTCAAGGACCTAACCGGTTTTTAGGAGTTTGTTTTAAGATGCACTTATTTGAAATTTTATCGTTCGTAATTTCACTTCAAGCCGCTGCTCCGCAGCCGCCGCCTCGGCCTGGCTTTCTCGCCTTGCTTATTCAGATGGTGCCGATGCTATTTATGATCTTTTTTGTTTTCTATGTGATGGTTATAAAACCTGAGCAGAAGAAATCAAAGTCACAAGAAGACTTAGTAGCCGGGTTAAAAAAGGGAGATCATGTGGTTACATCCGGCGGGGTGATTGGTCGAGTGGCTGGGGTGGAATCTGATCATGTGCTTC
>CAZJXY010000210.1:0-6483 GCA_964549925.1 uncultured Bdellovibrionales bacterium
TTTGAACAAAATAGGCAGATTCAAGGTTTGCTTTGTGAAAGATTACTTGATTTAGACTTGCTCCTAGGAAGTGTGATCGTACACCGACTACCCCGGTAAAGTTAGCGCGTGTGCATTTTGTGTCCGCAAAGACTGCATTCGAGATATTTGAGCCGGTAAGTTGGGTATCAATAAACTCAGAATTGGTGAAATCAGTAAATTGCAGATCAGCTCTGCGAATGAACGCGCGGTGAAAAGTTGTCAGTCTAAAAGAACTATTTCCGCCAAATTCAGCGCCATCTAGAGTCGCATCGTCAAAGCACGATTGATCAGCCGTTACGCGTCTGAGCTTAGCGTCGACCAAATAAGCGCGCTCAAGGTTGGCTCTTGTAAGAATGACATCATCGAAGTTTACGCCGGAGAGATGCTTCCCGCGTAAGTCTATCCCACTAAGATCAAGCGGTCCCTTAGGTCTTATCTTATTAAAAGTCTCAACGTCTTCATTTTGAAGCAGGGTCTTGCAGCGTTCGACTAAACCTTCGACTACTTTATCTGAGCGCTCAAGCGTATTACTGCTCGTATCTAGAGAGAGCCCTGCACCGGAATCCGGTGCAGAGCTAGGGATTACAATTGGAGGAACCGCTCCAGCACTAGGCTGCGAGCTGACTGATGGACTCTGCATACTTCTTCTGCGCCTCGTTTAGCTCTTCAAACATCTTGTCGAACTCTTTAGCTTGCTCTTGCAGCTTCGGTCGGGCCTCTTTCATCCCTTGTACGAACGCTTCTTGAGCTCGGGTGGTACGTTCAATCATCGCCCTAAACAGTGCTGGATCGACTCCAACTTGGCCCATTTGGGTAACGCATTCGCGTACCGTTTCCTCGAAGTTTGAGGCATTCGCAGAGAGAATCTTATTCATCGTTTCTCTAGAGTCGCGGATAATTCCGACGCCTTTCTTAATCTTATGAGTCACAATTGCTTCATCGATTGCCAGCTCCCACATCTCTTTTACGATTGGGTCCTCGCTAAACTGCTGGACCAGCGACATGATCATATTCTCACTGGTGTCAGACATTCGAACCGCGCGGAACAAACTGGTTCGAGACATTTTTAGCATTGCGATTCTTCGATCCATCGAGACAAGGTTTAGAAACGCTTTTTCTAGTTCGCGAATCTTTTCGTGATCATCGGTGCCCTGATACTTCGCAGCTAACTCTTTGAAATCAGAATCAGCTCGCTTTAACCCAATCTCAGCGGCAGCAATATCGACCGCGACTTTTTTTCCTTTGGAGATACACTCATCTCGAATAAGCTTGACGGACTCGCTCAATTCGATCAGCGAATCTTTCTCCTTAGCCCTTGCTTCAAAGATTTCGTCCAGATGAACCCCAACCTTTTGAACCCGGTCGATGTAGTTAGCCAAGGAGTTAGTCATCTTGTTCACGCCGGGGATATGAGCGGCAAAACGTTCCCACCAACGCGTCTCGAGTCCGCCTACACCTAAGCGCTCTTGGTGTTTTCGTAAGGCCAGCACCAATTCTCCGGCTTCCCCGGTATCCATCGTTCTCGTCACCTGACCGAGTTGACGGATTGCGCTTTGGCTTTCCTTTCGGTTGCTTTCTCCGAAATTTATGATTTTCACACGGTCGGAGAAATCGATTTCTCCGGCCTTGCGTTTAGCCTCTTCCTTCTCCTGGTCTGAGAGCGATAAGTACATTGCTTTGGTTGTTTTCGTGAGGGAAGTAAGCTCTGGCGGAATAGCAAGCTTGTCCTCATCGAATCTAACAGCCGGGATTGCGGCAGCTACTTCAGCCAAAACATCTTGCGACGCAGCATTCTCCTGCTGAGTATCAGTAACTTTTTTGGCAGCGTTACCGCCTGCGGTAACAGTTTCTTGTGTCATAAGTGGTTCCTCCTATTAAACTCCTGGTCCTAATCCGCTTCCATGTTGAGAAGCGGGTATAAGGCCGAACTGGAGCCAAGCCCGGCAGTCCAGTTTTGAGAAACGCACAAAGCACAAGAAACTTGATGGTTAAGTAGGCAGAGGAAGAAAGTATCGTTGCGGCTAACCTGTGTGGGAAACGCCTGATTGGCGCCGGAGTTTTCGAGGAGACTCGGCCAAAGTCTAGATCTAAAGAATATATTTTTACTCTCTGCATTCGCCTAAGGTCTGATAACTAAATTCGACTTCTCTTAAAAACCTTAGGAATAAACCGCGCACAACCTATAACTATGCTGCTATCACCATTAATAGCGTTGCTATTATCTATACAACTATTAGTAGCATTACTTTTCTATATTAACGAAATACTTTTATTGCCCTAGGTGCCTTTATCGAGATAACCAAGTGTAATTACAGAAATTAATTCGCAAAAATTGCTCTTTCTCGCTAGCAAAGCGAGTGGAAGGTATATATTATCCGAGCGGTGCCTAAGGTTTATTGCACTCCCTATGAAAAATAATTGGTTGGCTAAATTCGGATTCTCCTCATCTCACTCTATTAGCGCTTCTGCTGAGATCCAGAGCGGACAGTTACAAAATGACTGGAGCTTTGATCCGACCAAGCCTTTTCGCTCCGAGATTTTAACGCGAGAGGGATTGGTTCATCACGCCCAGAGTTTGGCAGAACAACACAAAGTTTCCGTGTCAATTCTGGGGGGGAGAAACTTACATCGACGCTTCGAAGAGAATGAGAAAATATTAGAGGAAGTCTACTTTTCTCTCGCTGACGCGGCAAAGCAAGGCGCCGTTGTAACGCTGGGGGGCGAGTGGCTTTTAGACAATTTTCATATCATTGAAGATAACGTCCGAGAAATTAGAAAACTTCTCCCCAAAAAATACTACCGCTCACTGCCGATCATTGCGCAGGGACGACTGGAGGGGTATCCCAGGGTTTATTCAATCGCTGTAGAGCTTTTGGCCCATACCGGAGCGGTAGTCGATCGCGAGATCCTGTTTAATTTTGTTCAAGCTTACCAAACGAAATCCGAACTTTCGATCGGTGAACTCTGGGCTATCCCGATTATGTTAAAACTCGCCTTAGTCGAGAATTTGCGACGACTGGCGGTAACTACTATTCGTGCCAGAGATGCGCAATTTGAAGCGGATAAACTAATCGAAAACATTTTTGCCAACGAGAAAAAACCGCCTAGTGAAATACTGCTTGAGTTTGCTTCGGCAGCGAAGGAGCGCTCCCGAGAGTTGGAAATGGCTCGAGCTCATCTGCTTCGAGCTTTGAGGGCCAAGGGAACGAGAGCGACTTTGGCCTTGCATTGGCTAGAGCAGTGGTTGACTGAACACCACTTTGACTTAGAGGACCTTAATCGAACTGATCGCTCATCTGAGGCGGCCAATCAGATTTCATTTGCTAACTCTATAACATCCCTGAAGGGTCTTGCTTCTCTCGATTGGCATGATTGGTTCGAGAGTGTCAGCTCCGTTGATCGAATTCTAAAAGCAGAACCTTTTAACACTTATGCTCGCTCTGACTTTTATACACGCGACCACTATCGACACCGCATAGAAAAGCTCTCCGATTGGACCGAACGAACGGAGTCGGATATCGCCGCGGTTGTTGTAGCTCTTGCGAAGCGAGGTGCTGAGCGTTTGAAGCAAGGTCCGGAAACGGATGTGCATCTGCGTAAGCAGGCACACGTTGGCTATTACTTAATCGACTCAGGCCAGGATCTATTGGATCGCGAGTTAAGTCGAAAGCCGAGTGTATTGGAGCGAATTCGGGCGCTGATTTCTCAAAGGGTAAGGCTCGCTTTTTACCTAATTGGAGTGATCGGGTTTACTGTGGCTCTCGCGGCTTACCTTGGCGCTTTCGCTTTTGCTCTCGGAGCCTCGAATGCGGCAGTACTACTGGTCACAATTTGTTATCTAATCCCTGCAAGTGAGCTCGCTTTATCCTTCGTAAATTGGATCGTAACTCATACGATCAACACATTCAAACTCCCGAGTATGGATTTCGATAAGGGAGTGCCGGATGAGTACACAACATTGGTCGCGGTTCACTCAATTTTCCGCGACAAGGAAGTCATCGATAAAAATATCGATTACCTCGAAGTTAGATTCTTAGCGAATGACGACCCTAATGTGATGTTTAGCATTCTGGCAGACCTCACCTCCGCAAATGCGGAGACATTGCCGCAAGACGAAGAAATTATAAGTTACGCAGAGCAGAGAGTAAAAGCACTAAACGATCGTCACGCCAAAGATGGCAAGACGCGTTTTTTCTTAATCATGAGAAAGCGAGTCTTTAACCCATCGGAAGGCAAATTTCTCGGCTGGGAGAGAAAGCGTGGGAAGATTATGGAGCTTAATCGTCTAATTCTGGGCGACACATCTCCCTCTAGTATGCAAGTGCGCGTGGGCGATGCCAGTCTATTGAGAAGCGTACGATACGTAATCACTTTAGATGCTGACACCAGCCTTCCGCGCGGTTCGGCCCGCCGACTAGTTGCCGCTATTGCCCATCCGCTAAATCGACCGGAATTTAACCCGCAAACTAATGTGGTTGAAAAGGGATATGCTGTGATCCAGCCGCGCATCGGGATTGCTCTGGAAAGTGCTCAAAAGACCTCATTTGCGAGAGTTTTTTGCGGTCACTCGGGACTTGACCCGTACACTCGCGCTGTTTCTGATGTTTACCAGGATTTTTTTCATGAGGGTTCTTACATCGGGAAGGGGATTTACGATGTTTTAAGTTTTGAGCGAGCTTTACATAGGCGTGTGCCAGAGAATGCGCTTCTTAGTCATGACTTATTTGAAGGTTGTTTTGCACGAGTTGCCTTATGCTCCACGATTGAACTTCTCGACGAGTTTCCCTCACGTTACAACGTCTACGCCAGGAGGCAGCATCGCTGGGTGCGGGGGGATTGGCAGCTTCTGCCTTGGCTCCTTCCGCGAGTTCCTGACGCTGAGCGTAAGGCATACCCCAATCCAATTAGATCTCTGGGACTATGGAAACTTTTCGACAATCTCCGACGCAGCCTGATTGCACCATCGATACTTTTATTTTTCTTTCTAGCCTCGATACTTCTCCCAGGCTCGCCATTGGCTTGGGTCATATTTGCATTAGCGCCCTTTATCTTTCCAGTCTTCTCCGCGGGCTTAAACGCTTTGCTCGATCCACCGATACAAACCTCATTTTCGAGCTACCTCTCTAGCACTCGCAGGGAACTTTTACGCAATCTCTCTCAAGCTCTTCTCTACTTTATTTTTGCTGCTCACCAGGCAGCCTCAATGCTCGATGCCATCGCTACCACCATTTATCGTGTATACATTAGTAAGAAGCGTCTGCTTGACTGGGAGACGCATCATCAATCCGAGCGCCTAGCCGGATCCAAATTGGTAAGTTTCTCTCGTGAGATGATGTACGGATCCCTCTTGAGTCTTGTGGGTTTAGTCGCCACCGCGCTCTTCGCTCCCACGGCTCTTCCAGCAACAGCGATAGTGTGTTGCTTATGGCTACTTTCTCCGCTAGTCGCTTGGAAGTTGAGTCAACCGGTACCTGAGCGCGATTATGAATTTTCCGACCGCGAGAAAGCTCAGCTTCACTCGATCGCCTGGGATACCTGGCGTTACTTTGACGACATGGCCTCTGCCGAAACAAATTTTCTTGCACCGGATAATATTCAACTTGTTCCATCAACTCGGATCGCGTTCCGTACCTCCTCTACCAATATGAGCTTAGGGTTACTATCGATCGCTTCAGCATACGATTTGGGATTCATTGCCCTGCCCTCTCTTGTTCGGAGACTTTACGCAGCACTAGATGCGCTTTCAAAGCTAGAGCGATACAACGGTCACCTATATAATTGGTACGACATTCGAACTCTTGCCCCACTTCATCCGCGTTATATCTCGACTGTAGATAACGGAAATTTGGTGGGTCATCTGGTAGCTCTTAAAGTCGGACTGGAAGAGCTATTTCACTCACCCTTGGTCGGCCCACAGCATTGGAATCACTATCGCTTGGGGATGAAACTATTAAAATCAAACGCTAACGAGATTGAGCAGGTTTTCAGTAACCTCGGGCAAGATTTCGAAAAGGAACCTACAGACGTAGTCTCTATTCTTAGTGCAATCGACTCAATCAAGCAGCACCTAAAACTTTCGGACAGCACGGATTACCTTGCTCTACCCGAGACGTCAGTCTGCACAACCCAAAACGATACGCTACGGCGCGAATTAAGCAGTCTGTCTTCACTAAGACCCTACATCTCGTGGATTCAAAAGGTTCGAGCCTTTCGGGAGCTGATTGAAAAATCCGTATCGGTTAACCAATCGGAAACAGTGAGTGAAATACTTCGCGGACTTTCTGGACTCGAAAAAATTGTATCCGGCCGCCTTCCAACTTTGGCGCTTCTTGCAAAATTGAATAAACGCGCAATCGAGCTCACGACTCTCGCCCAGGACGTGATTCTCGACAACTCGTGCCAGAGCTTTTTGAAGGAATGGCATGGTGAGATCAAACAGAGCGTAGAGGCCGTTGATAATTG
>CAZJXY010000211.1:0-6471 GCA_964549925.1 uncultured Bdellovibrionales bacterium
CAGCGGTGATATCGCCAATGCAGCCAAAGCTCTAACTGGATTCAAGGTAAAGCTAAATTACCAGACCAATAACTTAGAAACAGAGTATCTCAATTCAAGGCATGAACCTGGACCACACTCAATGTTTCCTGGAAAGCCTTACTCCTTTCTGGCTGAGGATTATGATCAGCTTATCCGTGGAATAATCTCGAAACATCCGGGAGTGAAAATCTATTACGCCAAAGAAATATTAAAGGAATATCTTACACCGACTCCATCAAAACAACTGATTGAGAACTTTGCCAGTGTGATCGCCGCTAATGGGTACAAACTTAGACCGGCTATGGCTGCGCTTTTTAAGTCGAAGGCATTCTTTGACAATGCCTACCGAAATTCTGTTCCTAAAAATGCGGCAGAGTTCGTGGTGGAGTTTGTGCGCACGATGGAACTTGCAGATGCAATCAATTATAACGAAGTTCAAAAGCACCTGGCTGATATCGGTTTGGAGGTAAATTACGCTCCATCCGTATTTTGGTATCAACAATCCACTTGGACTTCTCCATCAAGCGTATTGGAGGCGGCCAACGCCGTTGCAAAGATATTAGGAGACACCACTGCGCTGGCCCTAGCTGAGCCGGATTGGAGCGTTCTAAATGTAATGCCTCAAGGAGCAGTGTCTGCGGAAGATATCCTAGCTCACTTCGCGAAAAAATTTGGAGTTTCGCTTGGAGAAAACGAGAGTGCTGCTCTGCTAAATTACATGAACACAGAGCGGCAGTATAACGGAGTGATTAATAGCGTTCCCTACGATAACACCAATTCTACAAAGCAACGTCGTGTCGGGGGCGGCTTGGCTTACGCCTTAAGTTCAAGCTCTGACTTCCATTTAAGATAAAGTTTTAATTTTTGGTTGGGAGAAACGGTATGAATAGGCGAGAATTTTTAAAGCACAGCGCACTGCTTGGAATGTGTTCATTAGTTCCGCAGGCGCTATTTCCAAGAAATGCGTCAGCTGCGGTGAATGGTTCGGCCAAACTTCTAATTGTCAATTTTAATGGTGGAATAGATTGGCTCTCTGGTTTGCAGCCGGTAAGTGGAAGTACTGCTGATACATTACACACCCTTCGACCGACTCTGTTTAAGGATCCTGGAGTGTTGCTGCCGACTGGCGCAGGGTATAGTTTTCATAACGGACTTCCCACTTTGAAATCACTTTGGGATGCTTCGGAACTTACCGCAATCTTAAATGTCGGAACCGAGAATATGTCACGCTCACATCTCGATGCCGAGGTTGCACTGGCGCGTGGGGTGCCGAACAGATTAATTCCGCAGGCTAGCGGTTTTATCGGAAGGTGCGGAGAGGCGTTCGGGTGGGGGCCACTTGGGGCGGTGAGCGTTACAGGCTTAGATAAGTCTTTTGATGGAACTTCTTACGCTGGAGTGCAGGCCAGAGGGTTGGAAAGTTTTCGCTTTGCTAATGATGGGACGCAGAATAACTCCGAGAATAAGCATCGGCAAAATACGCTCTATTCAATCTCTCAGAGTTGGCCGAATTTAAGCAATATCCCGGCGGCAGAGAAAGTTAGAGAGTCGTTTGAACTAGCCTTCGATAACTCGGATCTTGTTTATAACGCTGTGCAGAGTGCTACATTTTCTCAGAGTTATCCAAACAACTGGGTCGGTCGAACATTTAAAGATGCAGATGTAATCTTAAGCGCCGGACTTGAGACTAATATCGTGAATTTGAGATTGATTGGTTATGACACACACTCCAATCAGGAGAATAATTTAGTTTCTCTTTTCTCTCAGCTTGATGGTGCGTTTAGTGCATTTGTCGCTAACATGAAGTCAAAGGGTGTGTGGAACGATTTGATCGTTCTTTTTGTCTCTGAGTTCGGTAGGACAATAAAGGAGAATGGCTCAGCTGGAACTGATCATGGTGGCGCAAATGCGGTGGTTTTATCCGGCGGAAGAGCGAATAGCGGGATTTATGGTGAGATTACCCCTTCAGATTTAACCTCGGCAGGGTGGCTTGGAACAAAGTACAACATGGTTGAGGTTTTAAGACGTGTTCTTGAAGGTATGAACCTAGATCCTAATGCAGTTTTTGCGGCATCGGAGGGGCCGAGTCTGGCGGGGATTTTGTGAGTTAGCGAATTGGACATATTCCCGGAGCAATCGGGTCGGCGCCTGGCGCCTCCTCTGGTCCGCCTGGCGCTGATGGAATCGGAGTCGGCGGGTGTTGCCTATCCGGAGCAGGAGCTGGAGGATCCTTTTTGGGCGGTGCTTCCTTAGGTTGGGTTGGTGCCTCTGGCATCGCCACGGTGCTGAGAGAAGTTTCGACTTGATTTTTAATTTCTGGATGCATCATAAATTTATCTTACCTTTAAAAATTACTTAAGCTCGTCTCTGTGATAGAATCTAAGATCAACGGAAGAATTCAGCAGTGGTGCAATATGAAGCTCCCAGAGCGTCGATTCTCGCTCGCCTTTACCATCGGAATTCTTAGGTAACAAAATCTTTTCCCCGTCAACCGTGAGGGTCATATCATAAGTATCGATTCTTGGTCCTATCGGCTTCTTGGAGTATCGTAATGAGTCTGCAAGGCAAAGAACCGGATACCTTTCAGGCGGAAGGCCGTGACGTCTTCCGCTCTTATGCCATTTATAGGCTTCGGCCAACATTCGCGTTGAGGCACTGTTTAGTCTTAAGTCGCTAGGATCCCAATCTTTAAGATCGAGTTGGCTGTTACTTAAGTCCGTGTCCAGCTGATCGGATTTAGGCTTACCCAGCAACGTCTCCCCCCGATGCCAAAGCGCTCGGACGAGCTTTTCTAAGTCAACCATATTCTGATAGCGCGTTGCCACGGTATAGACTAAATCGTGAGCTTCACGCAGCGGTTGAAGGGCCTTGTCTAGCCTAGTTGACATGGTGCTCTCATATTGACCGTTGATGTGAGACTTGTGCACATGGCCCCAATGATCTGTTGTGTGTCCTCTTAGCGTGCCCTCCCAGGAGTGATAGGGGGCTGATCGCGGAGTAAACGCGTTGGAAAGTCCACCTCCGAGGTTTGATCCCCATCCGAGGTTAACCAGCGGAGTATCGCGACGGCTGCAAACTTCGCGGAAGTGCTCCGGGGAGAAATCTCCCCGACTAATATCGAATCGGGAGTGATCGAATCCTTTGTAGTCCTTAAGAGGAATAGCAGCGCTTCCAATCTCGGCAAATAGAAGATCCGTCGGAAGTAACAGCGCAATTCCTGTCGTCTGACCCCTAAAATGTTCATTGAAAACCAAATAACTGTAAGGTCTGTCAAGAAAACCGTAGCGCTTCGGGTCGGGAACGCTGAGCGCCATAAATCCGCGCGTAAAAACGAAACGCGCCATCGAGAGGTCATCAATTGCCTCACTTAGATACCCCCATGCCTCTTTGTAACGGTGTAAAGGATCTCGACCCTGCCTGCGTGCGCCTTCGTCGTGAACGAAGATCTTTTTAGGATCTAACCTCTCAAACATATACCCCTTTCCCGGGAAGGCGTGAATATCAGAGCAGTTAATAACCCATTGAGAGCGTGCAAGCTCGGTTGCGTATTGGCTAATCAATGGAGGCTCCTTGCTTGGGAGGCGTTGTGCTTCGTATGTCAGGGATCCGAATCCGTAATGTTCGTCATATGCGCGGCGGTATACCTGCTTAGTTTGAGCGAGCGCTCTCTTGGCTTCGGGGTTTGCGATTTCGCCCCCGACGATCTGCAGTGCATATGGAAGCGAATCACTTCGCGCACTATCTAGCCAAGATCTAGCTGTGGAAAATTGGCTTGAATTGACCCCCCTTACTAGAATTTCGACAGAAGCGTCATACATGATTTCATTTGTGAATTTCGGGATCTCCGCGGGATAGATATCATCGCCATGGTAAAGAAAATTTCTGAGCTTTCGGATCAAAAACCCGGACTCTGACGGCAAATTGCCGATTCGCTCACAGGCATCATCTAGCATGCGCGTTAAATTCGCATAAATATCCGGCTTCAATTCCCGTACCTCTTCGGGAATAGAATCCTCATCTATATCGGAGACATATTGTAATATATCTACGCAGTACCCGACTGTAAGTGAATTTTCTACAGCCAGCTTTCTAAGCTTAGGCATGCGTTGAAGAGTATCTGATCGGACACCAGCGAGAATCGCGGCGGCGATTAACGGAGCCTCTTCTTGCCCGGTCAATTCATAATCGTAAGTCAGTAGGGCTTGGCATCTTTCGGAAAAAGCCGAAAGATCTGAGCCGACTCTCCGAAACAGTTCTTCGGCAATGCACCAATCTCGCTCAGGCAGTTCCATAAGAGATGAGAAGCAATCACTCAGAAGTTCTGGAGCTTTTTGCCCTTGGTCAATTATTTCACCCAAAAAGGCGCGCTCTTTCGGAGTGCGCCCAAGAATCACAAACTGCGCATAAATCAAAACCTGGCCAATTGGGCCTGGTAGTGTAATCGGCGAGCGGAGCCAACTCTCGCATATTGCCGGAGTATCAACAATTTCCCCATCTTTTGTGTAATTGGGGATGGCTAGGATACCATCGAGCACCGCCTTGGCGCGTGATCCTCGGGTAATGCCGGCTAACGCGAGGTTTGGAAGTAGTTGTCCTAATTGATATGACTTCTCGCTGCTCGCTTGTGCTGAAAGGGTGGTCGCGACCAGTTGGTATGAAGCCGCTGTGTTTAGGCCCTCCGACGCTAAAATTTCAATACACTCTTTGACCGGAGTCAGTAATTCACCGGGGTTCTTCCTTAAGCGAGAGAGAGCTGAGACCCTTCTATAGTTTTGAGTAAATCCTATAAGATCGCCGTCACTTTCCAAGACTGATGTCGCTTCGATTAAATAGTCTTGGGCTGATGCTCCACCAGAATAATTTTGACTCCGACTTAGTTCATTCTGCAATTCTGCCAAAGTCAGTCCAAGACCTATGAGCGATCGGTCCTGATCTAGAGTGACTCGTACTGCCTTTTGTATAGTCGGATTCTCAGCCAAACTACTCTCGACACCGAGTTTGGTGAGTAGGCGTGTTGAAAGGGCTTCAGTGACTTCTCTCTCCCCAAGTTCGCACTTTGCATACCTCCTTATTATACTATCAAGAACTTCAGGATTGTCCTTGTGCAATAATCCCTTGCGCTCAAGCGAGAGCGGTTCTCCAATTGAGCGAGTAAACCCAACGATGGACTCGCCCTTTTTCCGGGTGGTGGCGGACAGTACTTCGTAAACAGAAAATTGCGGCTTTGAATCGGTCTGATGAAGTTCCGAGAAAAAGTGACAAAATGTCTTAAGAAAACCTGTCGGACTTTCCGCGTGGGAAATCGCATAGAGAGTGTTCTGACGCAAGGTCTCCCAAAGCTCCATCCTTGGCCGAATCCTAACGATTTTTGAGAGACTCTGGCAAAGTTGCTTTGTTTCTCCGCGTTCGAGAGTGCTTGAAGTGAGAACGTCAATCAAAATCCTCCACCCTGGCTCAGGCAGAGAGACAGCTTGCAGTCGATCAATCTGCTTTTCTAGCTCAAATTTTGCATCAGAGGAGATCCCTCCAGAAACTTCAATCGCATCTTCAATTAGCTGTAATTTTCTCAGACGCCCAATATTCGGCGCGGCAAGCTGTGACAGATCAGCATCATCGGAGGAAAAGCTTTGAGCAGTACTTATCGAAGCCATCTATATTCGAACAACGTCAACCACACCTTGGAGGCTTTCAGATACTACTCTACTGTGGTTAGAAAATGAATAAGCGGACATTTTCAGATAAAGTGAGTGGTTTCAGAGTGTTAATTTCTTAATGAGTCGCTACTCCTGACGGCCAGGCTCGTTTTCACCGGCAATTAAGCAATGTGCACGATCAAATTTCTCGAGTGTGAAGATTTTCGATGTTCCCAGATGTATATCCCTTGCCATGTTCCTAAACACAGCTCGCCGTTTGCAATAGGGATAGACAACGATGTCGCAGTGATGGCAGCCTTAATATGGGAAGGCATGTCATCCGGCCCCTCGGCTGTATGGGTGTATAGCGGATCTCGTTCCGGCACATGTTTATTCAGCCAGTTTTCTAGATCCTCTTTAGCACTTGGATCCGCGTTTTCTTGAATCAATAAACTTGCTGAGGTGTGTTGGATGAAGATGGTGCAAAGCCCCTCACTAATCGAAGCCTGACCGACAAACTTAGCGATCGAGTCTGTAATCTCGTGCAAACCTTGCCCTGGGGTGCGAACTTTAAGCTGGTAGATCATTTAAAAATCCTAACTCACTTATGGGGTGGATCATAGTCAGAGAGTATGGTGGCGTTAAACTTAAACGACATAGACAAAATCTCTCCATCCGTCTGAATTTACAGGGTTAAAGAAGCGATCTTCACTCCAGCTTGATCTCTCAAATTCATAAACCCAGCCTCAATCATTTTTGTACAAAAATGATTGAGAATAGCTGGGCCAGCGAGCTCTTGGGGCAAGCCCCAAGGCGA
>CAZJXY010000212.1:0-6431 GCA_964549925.1 uncultured Bdellovibrionales bacterium
ATGGGATACGACCCTGACCATCCAAAGTCCCTTGGAGAAGTGGGGCGCGAGGGGGTAAGTGTTGCCGGAATTGATGACATGGACAGGCTTTTCGCCGATATCCCGCTTGATCAAGTTACGGTT
Source organism: uncultured Bdellovibrionales bacterium (assembly GCA_964549925.1). GTDB lineage: Bacteria > Bdellovibrionota_C > UBA2361 > UBA2361 > J135 > CAZJXY01. Next base: position 124 of record CAZJXY010000212.1, read on the forward strand.
TCAATGACCATCAACTGTTCAGCAACCTATGTAATGGCGGCGTACTTTGCCATCGCAAAACGTCGGGGAATCGCATTCGATAAACTAGGTGGCACCATTCAAAACGACATGCTTAAGGAATTTATTGCTCAAAAGGAGTGGATTTCGCCGCCAGCCCCGTCGGTGAAACTGTCGTGCGATATCGTTGAATATTGCAGCCAGTTTGCGCCTAAATTCAATCCGATTAGCGTTAGCGGATACCACATACGTGAAGCTGGTGCGACCGCGGTTCAGGAGCTTGCGTTTACCTTGGCAGATGGACTGGCATACGTTGATCATTGCGTAAAGCGCGGGATGGATATCGATGCCTTTGCTCCGAGGCTCTCTTTTTTCTTCGATGTTCATAACGACTTCTTTGAGGAAATTGCCAAGTTTAGAGCTGCACGGAGAATTTGGGCGAATATTATTAAGCAGCGTTACGGGGCAAAAAGTGAAAAGTCTTTGATGCTTCGAACCCACGCGCAGACTGCAGGTGTAAGTCTGACCGCTCAGCAGCCGGTCAACAACGTGGCACGAGTCGCTTTGCAAGGACTGGCGGCCATATTAGGCGGCGTTCAGTCTCTGCACACAAATTCCATGGATGAGACTTTGTCTTTGCCGACCGAGGCAGCTGCGAAAGTAGCTCTCCGAACCCAGCAGATAATCGCTGAGGAGAGCGGTGTGACTAACGTGATTGATCCTCTGGGGGGCTCTTATTATGTCGAGAAGTTGACCGATGAGATTGAAGGCGAGGCGATGGAATACATAAAGAAGATCGATGCTCTCGGTGGGATGTTAAAAGCGGTTGAACTCGGATTCCCGCAGAAAGAGATAGCAGAGGCCTCATATCAATTTCAGCTTCGTGTCGACTCTGAGGAGTTCGGTATCGTGGGTGTAAACAAATTCAAAGATGAACGCGACCCTGGAATTCCTACCTTGGAGATTGATTACGCCGCTGAAAAGAACCAAGTAGCGAGGATAAAGGAATTGCGCAAACGGCGGGATAAAACTAAAGCCGCGGGATTGTTGTCTCAGTTAAGGCAAGATTGTCGCTCCGGTGCGAATGTAATGCCAACATTAGTCGAGGCAGTTGGCGCTGGAGTGACATTAGGTGAGGTTGCTGATATTTATAGAGAAGTTTTTGGAGTTTATACTGATCCTGGGCTAGTTTAATTCAGGAAAGGCAGCAATTTTCCTGTTAAGAGTTCGGGGCTAATCTAGAGTTTATAAAACATGACAAGCGACAGCCAGAATCAACGACTTCGTATTTTGATAGCCAAGCCGGGCTTGGATGGGCACGATCGTGGGGCCAAGATCATAGCACGTGCTCTACGCGATGCCGGAATGGAAGTAATCTACACAGGACTTCACCAAACTCCAGAGGCTATAGTCAGGAGTGCAATTCAAGAGGATGTGCATGCGATCGGATTGAGCATCCTCTCGGGGGCTCACATGACACTGTTCCCGGCTGTGATTGAATTGCTGAAGAAGGAGAAGGCAGGGGATATTGTAGTTTTTGGGGGCGGCATTATCCCCAATGATGATATCGCCAAATTGAAAAGTTTAGGTGTTAAGGAATTATTTACTCCCGGAGCCAAGACTACTGAGATTGTCGAGTGGGTGCGAGCCAATTTGGGCAAATAGTTCAATTATTTCAATAGATTACGGTACTAACCCTGCGCCGTTATTTTTAGTCCCGATTGTGCCGACAATAATTCATACGGGCTTTGCTAAGTTCTCGAACGGGCATGAATTTTTACAAAAGCATACAGGCCGCATGGCGTGCCGTGGAAAAAGACAATCCTAATCAGGATTTCCTTAAAATTCCGTCTCTAGAGTCCGATCGTTTTGTGAATTACAAGATCGGCACGTTTTATAAGCGCATATCGAGGTTGTGTTCGGCGTTTCGGTCTGGTTTAAAGATGCGACCGGGGGAGACGGTTGCGATTATGACCGAGCGGCCGAATGATATGGCACTTCTGTTTCACTCGCTCTGGCTGGGATGCTTTACTGCGCTTCCGGTCGATATGACTCTGAGCGACCAGCGAATCGTGGAACTCTTTGAGAACTGTAAGGTGAGTGTGGCGGTATTCCCATTGGAGTATGCCGCTCGGGTAGCAGGACTGATTTCACGTTGCCCTGGCGTTAAGCATTGGCTGGTATGTGGAACTTCGTCATTCGTTCCATCAAATTCCGGGATGCGGAAATTAGATGAACTAATGGCTTCAACCGCTGGTTTCGCGGATGAGTTTGATGATCGCGGGGCCAGCGATTTCACAGCGCTGATTACATTCACGAAGGGATCGGCGGCTGCTCCATATGCGGTTAAATTTACTCAGGCCCAATTAGTCGCTGCGGCTCAGAGTAGTGTGGCGTTGTATCCCAAAGACAAAGATGGTCAAGCCATATGGAGTTTGCTTCCACCGCGCGGATTAAATGGCATAATTCAAGGGTTTTTAGCCCCACTATTTACCCAGATCCCAGCGGTTTTGAATTATCACTACGAACTGAAGGATTTCTGGGAGCTGGTCCAAACTAATGAAGTTAGCTTCGTACTAATGGACCAGCCGACCATGCGATATCTGAATCGTAGGGGGAAGACTAGAAATTGGGTCTCCCCAGAAAGTTTCGGAATAGGGCTCTTTTCGAATGAGGTGCTTTCCAAAGATCTAATTGTCAATTTTCAGAAGAAATTTCCATTCCCGATCGTCACTTGTTACAGTCAGACAGAGCTTGGAGGCGTAGTGTCGCTGTTACCGTGGGAGAAAGCCCTAGCCACTGGATTATCGGAGTTCTCAGACGAAAAGTGCCCATCTTCGGGGGTTGTAGGCGAGGAAATTGAGTTGCAAATTCAGGATAAATTTGGAGAAGATGTTGGTCCCGGGGAACTGGGAGAAATCGTAGTTAAATCTAAACAGAACATGAATGGTTACGTCGCCGACACTAAGGGAAACGCCTATTTTAGTGATGGTGGTTGGTTGCATACCGGGGATGAGGGCTTCTGCAAGTTTGATTCAGAGGGGAAGAGACACTTATTTGTTACCGGTAGATTTGAAGAGTTCGTAGTTCGTGAGAACTCCAGGATCAATCTCGGAGTAATCGACACGGTCCTATTGGAGATTAAGGGTGTGGACTTTGCCAAGGCGGTCGGGTTCCCAAATGCATCCACTGGTGTCGAAATAGGGGCCTATATAATGCCTCTACGTGCCTCAAATGTTTCAGAAAAAGAGATTATGGCCGCCCTGCGCGAGAAGTTACCTTGGGCTGAGTGTCCGAAGGTCTTGATCGTAGGCGATGCAGGCAAAGCCACCCAAAGGAGTTTTAAGCGTCAAGACTTAGTAAGGCTCTTTGAGGAATACTCAGCCCAGAACTTTGTAGAAGGTCTCGAAGGCTAAAGCAGTCTCTAGACGCCTCCTTAATTGGCACTCCCAAAAATTAACCGTGTTTGAAAACAACCACTAGCAGTCTATCCTGCTCGGTGCTATAAGGCCTCTCGGTTCGAGGCGTCTGGGTTGGTCGGCGCCTTTGCAAAAATGCTGTAGTACCAAAAGTAGTTAGCAAAGGGTCCTGGCTTGGATGAACCTCACGTTATTTATATAAATCTATTTTGTAGAGGTGTCTTAAAATGATGGCGACTGTACGAGGACAAATTGATGGCGAGCTCACGAAACGAGTCGGACAATGGTTTACTGTCCGAGAAATCCAAGATCGCTTACGTGTGAATCCGGCTACGCTTAAGCCTTTGATTATGCGTTACGCTCGTGAATCGGTACTGAAGCGCAGAAGAGTGCGTGGCGCGACAAGGGCTGTTCAATTTTCGCCAGCGGTAAGAAATCGATCTGAATTTAAGAAGCTGCTTGATGGCGCAATTCCGTACCGGAATTTCCGTCCGGATTCAGCGACGGCGCTCGGCAAATTACCCGCCTCAAAAAATGCTAAATGGCGGAAAGAGATAAAGAAGACCACAAAGCTTAATAAAAACTCCAACTCCAAATCCAAGGCCAGGAGTATCAAAGCCGCGCCGAAGAAGCGTAAATAAGTTTTCCGGTTTTAAATTGTTTTGCACATTCAGGGTCAAAAGCATGCTTTTGACCCTTTTTTTATATATAGCCGTGCATTGATCGGCTTGTGTTCAAGGAGTTACCGCAGCGCTGCGGGAGAACGGCTTAGCGCGGGCTCTTAGAGGCGTGCTCAAACACTGGATCGAGCATGCGTTTGGTGATGCGAGTACTTATTGTTTTGGGCACAATCCGCGAAGCCAGACTAATTAACCAAGATTTGAAACCAGGCACTACAAAGCTGCGGTTTGAGGCTAGGGCACTAAGCGCTCGTCCAACAACTAAATCGACACTGTCACGATGAATCCCGGTGATCTCTCCCGGAACCCTTGCGACTCCCCCAAACTCGGTCTCAGTCGGTCCTGGGCATAAGGCTATCACGCGCACCCCATAGTGGGAGAGCTCACTGCGTATTGCTAGGGAGTGCATAAAATTGAAACCTTTAGTCGCAGCGTAAGTCGCCATGTAGGGAATAGGCTGAAATGCTGCCACGGATGAGACGTTGATAATTGCTCCGACTCCCCGAGACTTCATCTGAGGTATTACGGTGTGGGTTAGAACAAGCGGGGCGACCACGTTAAGAGCTACCATCAGCTCCTCTCTTGCTATCTCAAGTTGCTCGAATAATCCAAACGAACCAAAGCCAGCGTTATTAACCAAAATGTCGACGGTTCGAGCCTTGATAATGTCGGCCACCTGATCAAGTGACTTTACGACTCCAGAACCTTCTCCCCTCAGCGTTAGATCAGCACTAAGAAATTCGGCAGAGTTGCTGCGGATGGAGTTAAGCTTAGCACAGGTCTGGCTCAGCAGATTTTCTCGTCTTGCAATCAAAAGAATATTGGCCCCCTTAGCATGTAGTTGTTTGGCAAATTCTAATCCAATCCCCGAGGAGGCTCCTGTAATTACTGCGTACTTACCGCTAATTTCCATGTTGCCAGAGTAGTCGCGCTAATTTTCTTGTCAATCAATAAGAGTTGGGGGTAATCTCTGGCTGTGTTTGAAAATAATAAAATCTTGTGGTTTATTGTGATAGCGTTGTTTGGGCTCTCCGTTGCTATCCTTGGCGCGAACGATTTACAGGGTAAAATGTCGGCAAAACGACGGGTTGGCCCATTGCCTAACGCCAAGCAGATAATCGAGGAGTTGAAGCAGGCCGATTTGGATCCTTTTCACTCAATGCTGTCGAAAAATGGGGGGTCAGAACGGTCAACACCAGTTGATAGCAGTCCTGAAAGGGCCCAGGCAAAAAGAGCTGAAGTCAAAGAGACCGATATTACCCCACAGGAACCTTCGGTTAGCAGTGGTTTGGGTATGGAAGCGTTTTTAAAATTCTTTGACTCTTCTTCACCCGAGAGCGAGACGAAAGGAAAGTTGTCTCCCTGATTTTGAAGTTTACTTTATTTGGAGCGTTGTATGAATATGAGTGGGTCTACGATATCGATTTCAGCGAGACTGGCTTTATTGCTGAACCTAATTCTTTGCAGCGGCTGTATTCTCGTTCCGATGATCGATTCGGTTGAACGTAGCGGAGTTAATTCTTCCGGTCGTCAGGCTTTGTTGCACGAAACCATAACCGAGTTTCATCATGCCCTTTTTTGGGGGCAGGCAAATGAAGCTTTGGAGTATGTCAGCCCCCAACATGCTGACACGATGCGCACTGAGCTGCGAAGTAAGCGTGATAAGGAGCGTGTTGTAGAGTCAGATGTAGAGTTGGTAGATTTCTCACCGGATTCTTTTAATGCAAGTGTTGAAGTGACCGAGCGGTTTCATGATTTCTCAACAAATAGCGTTAGCTCGCGATTGGAGATCGAGAAGTGGGAGTACAGTATGCTTGATGGTTGGAAGCTCGTATCTCGGGATAGAGCGGAGAGCTAAGTCGGTTAAATATTACTATCGATGGAAATTGAAACGCCCGGCGTTGTGCCTACATTCGTGATATCGATGTTCTTGTGTATCTTGGCTGCATCTGGGTGTGGAGTCAGCACAAATTTTCGAAACAATGCGCTACCCTCTACAATTGTCGTTGCGGGTGACGAGAGTGGCCCCTACCAACTAGCGGTGATGGGTGAAAGTAACGATGGAAGCACCTTGGCCGTGTCTGCGCGAATATCGAGGCGGCTTGCTGGTCGCCCGGAGCCGGCAGCGCTGCTCTTACGTGGCTTAAAAGATGGCGAGGTTCTACAAAAGGCTCTGAGTCCTGTATTTTTGGAAAAAGAGCCGAATCAGCCA
>CAZJXY010000213.1:0-6408 GCA_964549925.1 uncultured Bdellovibrionales bacterium
CCCTTCCACAGCGATTACATTGGTCAAAGCTGGGATAACCCTGAAGCTAATGATGCCGAGCGTAAAGTGATCTGGGAGAGCCACAAGAGCTACACCCAGGGATTGCTTTATTTCCTTCGAACTGACGAGAGGGTTCCGGCAAACATACGCGCTATTATGACAGAGTGGGGACTATGCAAGGATGAGTTTATAGAAACTGACAATTGGCCGCCACAGCTCTATGTGAGAGAGGGACGAAGATTAGTTGGTGAGTACGTGCTCCGTCAAAGCGACCTGAGAAGGAATATCGCGAAAGAAGATTCAATCGGCGTAGCGACTTGTCCGATCGAGTCTCATCATGTTCAACGAATTATTAAGGATGGAGCTGTTCTTAATGAAGGTTATGTATATATCAAGGTGAAGCCATATCAGATCCCTTATCGCAGCATCCTTCCCAAGAGAAGCGAGGCAAGTAATTTGCTTGTTCCCGTGGCGCTTTCGGCATCACACATTGCGTACACTTCGCTGCGAATGGAGCCGGTTTACATGATCCTTGGAGAGAGTGCCGGAGTGGCTGCCGCTCTTAGTTTAAAAATTCCGGGCAAAGATAAAGGCGCTGTTCATCAAGTCGACTTTCAAAGCTTAAAATCGAAGCTTATTAGTTACGGTCAAAGGCTGGAATAGGGAGCGGATCTAGGCAGAAATCTCTCAAATTATACCACCGTTTTGCCATCTAACTGAGATTATTCGATTAAATCGCATAAATTTGCAGAAGCCACCATGAAGCAGTTCCTTTAGACTCCCGGATCCGTATAATACGGGTCTTATGAAAGCAATTTTCCCAATAATAGTCGCACTTTTTATCAGCGCTTCACCGACTTTAGTACGGGCTGAGGAGATCGTTATGTGCATCGCTGTATACCCTTGCGACGATAATGGAAGACTACTAGCGGAATATTCCGATCGGACAAACCCTTGCTACACATACTTCCTCGAGCAGTGTGCTGAAGCAGCTGCTCAGAAGGCGGAAAGCCTAAGCGAGGCTTTAGATAAAGCAAAGACCCGCATCAGGAATTTGAAGAGCACGAAGCGTTAGTCATCGCTTATCCCAACCGCCAATTCAGTAACCGACCAATCAAAATGATCGCTCTTTCCGATTTGTCTGATAAAAAGGCAACTTACATTGACCGGTTTATTGGCTCTCCATGCCACACGACTCTGCGCATAATAGAAGGGATACCCATCTTCCGTAAACCCAATCTCTCCTTGGAAATCCTTGGTCTCAAATATGGGGTTTTGCCAACGCTGCTTCATCGGATCGCTTTCGCACACCGAATCGGCGAAAATCGCTAGTCCTCTGGGAAAATCCCCTTCAAACGCCCCAACATCCAGTTTAAGTCCGGTGATTGGATATAAGTTATTGAACTCCAAATAAATCCACTCATCCCCTTTTTGCTTTCCACTTCCCGAATACCAGCGGGTCTTTTGATTGCCGTCGCTCATCAATTTAACCTCCCCTAGTTTATGACTTGCGCTAATCACGGCATTTAGATTTTGCGGGGCCTTGAATTTGACTCTCTCGAAATCGCTCTTCCGATCCAGAATCTTTAATCCATATTCCCTCAATAAGGCATAAGAGGGAGAAAGAATATATTTTTGATTTTCCTCAGTCGAACCTCTTATCGGTGCACAAGCGCCGATTCTAGCAGTCACGAATTCACCTTGATAGAAGGCTATTCCACAGACTCCGACTACAATCGCCACGATTTTCACGCTGTAAGCCTTATGTGCACAAAGTGCCATCAAAAGAAAAACAACTCCGAGAGCCAAAAATAGTGGGGCTAACGAGAAGAAAAACAATCCCGGAATAATTCTTCCTAATGTGGCGATTGGTGCAATCTGCGAAAGCTTCGCCGGTATAATCTCGGTGTCGAGTAACAAAAGCAGCGCAATTGCAAAAGCAAAGACTGCATTAGTTGCCTGCATATCATGTTGATGCAAAAAAATTATCCTTCTTACAAACGGAACGACCGAAAGTACTGCCATTATAAGCGCCGGCCAGAAGAATATTCCGCGAATAAAGGCCCGATCGATTAACAGTAGCGGCGGCTCAGGTCCCAACATCGGACGTAGTCCCACCAAAGTTCCATACCCCGGAACTGTGTGAGCAAATTTGGGATAATTTGAAAAAAACGGAATCGGCGCAGAGAATGCCGAAAAAAGAGCGAGAGCAAAGCTGAGTCCGATTACCCAGTCACGGCTCCGGCACGGAGCAGCTTGAGTGTGATCCTGGGTACTATAGACAACATACAAGAAAGATAGCCCAAGAATAATCGGTGAAAGCTGATTTGCATCAACACATATCACCATCCCCAACAGCAGTAAGGTGGCAAGTTGAAGAAATGATGGATTTGCATTTAGAACTACGCGTCTGGCTGCCCAAAGGTGAAACGGAAGCCAGAGCAAGGACCCAATCACCACCGGGTCCAACCCGACTAAAGCCGGTACAGAAATAGCAATGCCGAATGAAAGCAGCGCTCTCAGCCAAACCGATACTCGCGGTAATAGATCCGCGAGGAAAACCACCAAGCCGCTGCAGAATACAGCGATACACAAGGCCACGTAAACTCCGAAATCAAAACGCGAGGTCAAGAGCGAAAGCAGCGGATCAAGGCGCCACATGTGAAAGGCGTTCGATGAAATATGAACATTCGGATACCAAGATCCAATATCGACCGGAAAAAGCAGCATCGATGTATCGGCGATGAACCGGGTACTTCCGCCGTCCCACATCAACAAGATCACAACCGCCGAGAGTACTGCGCCTATCAGACCGGAGATTGCATTACTAAGATTACCTTTCATTGATCCACTTTAAGTATAATCAGCCAAAAACCCGCTTCCACACAGGAACCGAGTCAATCGTGACTTCGGCTCCCAGCGGACAGTTTTTCAATTCAATGAACTTGATATCGCCCGGAAGCTCTTTTGGTGCAATCTCACAACTACTACTCCTTAAGAACGGAAACCAGGTAAACTTCAATACAGCCGAGGCGCTCTCAATCTTAAACTTAACTGAGTTAGTATCCTGCGAGATTAGGCTCCCCTGCCCTTCTAATAAATAATTAGAGAGAAAACCAAGTCGTTGATACATGGTGAATTTACCTCCCTGCCATATGCGTCTATACTTTCCCTTCCTTCGATCCAAGTACTTAAGCCAGTCTCTCTCGTGGGTGATAATCAATGATGCATTCATTAAATCGAAATACTGTTCAATCCCGTCTGGGCCAATTTTGTGATAATAGTTTGGAACCTGGTCGGTATACCACCACAAATTGTGATACGGGCTGCTTGCTACTAACTGCTTACCGGTGAAAATCCCTAATGGCGCCAAATGGCCTTGGCTAAGTTCATGCAAAACAAATCCGGGAAACAGTGCCCGTCCATCTCCGACATTAGCCTTAATTGCTTCCGATATCCCTGCAATAGTCGGTGAGCCAAAGTAATACTGCTGAACCCCCCGATTGCGTAAATGATAGGCGCTAGAAAAGAGGCCTGCGATAAGCACGCCAAACACCACCGCCCCCGGGATAGTTCTTCTCCAACCAAAGTCAACCGCAGGTCGAAGAAAATAGGCTTCGAGCATACTAGCGATCGGTACCGTGGAAAGCACCAGGGAAATCAGGAGTAATCGCTCGAACTCCAATTGCGGTTTGAGCACGGATACCACCATGGAAACTACCAGAATAAAAGCAAAGGTCGGAGCCAGTAGTTTCCCATACCCTTTCCGGACTCCCAGCGCTAATGCCGGAAGAATCAACACCAAGATCAGCGGATTAGATCGCACGGCTTCTTCACGCAGATGCGTTAGCGCCTCCTTGGCTGTAAGTTTCTTCCCCATCCCCTTGACTACACGATTATCCAAATCCCTTCTTTCTTGGACAATTTCAGGCGATTCAACCTGTGCGGCTGTTGCTTGTTCCAGACCAGATGGCGCCTTTGATACCGATACAAAACTCGCTACTCGGGAAACCGATACAAAAATGACGATCACGGGAATGTTGATCAACAGTAAGGCCAAAACACTTCCAATCACGCGTTTCTTCCTAATCAGCGACTTGGTCTTTAGCACGCCCCAAATTACAGCCGGAATAAATATTATCGCCGTCGGAGACCAACACAGCACCAGACTAGCACTCGCCACCAAAGCGACTGCTTGCCTAAAACTCAGATCGTTCTTTTCAAGAGTTAGTGCGGTCAGGGCAAAAGTAATTGGAATTAGCGCCATCGAGGTCACAAACCCCATTGATCCGTACTGCAACATCCAACGGTAGAGATTTAGGCTAAGGGTAAGTCCTAAGAGAGATGCGATCCCGGACGAGAGCCGCGATTCGCCGCTAATTCTAGCGGCCGTATAAAGTGAGCCGGGAATCAAAATAAAACCCACCAGCGCGACGATCAATGTATATATTTTATCGACCTCGAAGAAATAGATCAGCGGCGAGAATAGGAAAAACAAATTCAATATTCCCGTAGCAAAAAAATCTCGAGAGTCCCAGCCTGCATTCCATGTGGGGTTATAAAAGGGAATGTTCGGGAAATTCTCTTTAAGCAGATATAGTCGGTAGAGCACAGACGAGTGGTCATCTGAAAATAACAGACGTCCGGAGGCTTCAGTCAAAAATGAGGCTAAGAGTACCAATGGAGCTATAATTAACAGAGCCCACAGAGCGACGATGCGCAAGCGCGGATTCAAGACCAGAAATAAAATGGCACCCAGGAGGACCTCTCCTCGAATCCAAGGACCGACTAAAAGTGAATCTGATCTAGTTAACCAATCGGAACAGAGAAATAGAATGAGCACGAGCACAATTCCAAAAGAGCCCCAGCGCAATCCACTTAACGTACGCCGATTAAGGATCCACGCAGCTACGCAGCAAATTAGCGCAAGTGCTGCTCCGATAGTTCCCGAGGGGTAGATGTACACACCAGTGCCATCCCAAAACTTGAGCGCACCAGATAGAATAGCAAGCGGAAGTAACAACGCTCCGAATGTGGCAAGCGCAGAAGGGAGCGAATTTGTGGTCTTTCCGTTTAACATGAATCCCGAGAGAGGATACCGAATCGATGCTTTGATGGAAATATACGGCATTCTACTTAAACTAGGCCTTTATTCTCTTCGCTAATCTTGCGCTTTGCCTATAAATGATAGAAGTCTAACCAGCATGACTCATGCCCAAGCAAATCCGATTAGATTAAGTGTGCTCAACCCAAAGCAGCTAGCTTTCACCTTGGCAAGCTTGGCAACAACCATAGGCGTTTTTTACTACTTACTCACTAAAGTAAGCTGGCGTGAAGTTAAAGAAATCATCCTCGGAGTAAACCTGCATGCCCTTGCTGCTTTTGTCTTCCTCTCTCTCGTGGGCAGCGGGTTTCGAACCTGGCGCTATAAACTCCTACTAAACCACCTAGGCTACTCTCCCAAGTCGTTGGCTTTATATCTAGTGGTTCTGGTTAGGAATTTCTTCTCCGATCTATTACCGGCAAGGGTGGGCACATTAATTTTTATTTTTCTTGCCACAACTAGGTTAGGCATTCCGCTCTCCGCTGCAACCTCAACTTACGCCATAGTATTTCTAATCGATATTCTAGCGATTACACCCTTGATCTGCGTGGTAACTTTTTTCGTGGGCGCCTCAGCAAAAATCTCCACGCTTACACTGCTCCTCGGTTCTCTGCTCCTTGCTTTAATCACAATTTCCCTGATCCTAGCCTTACCCCGGTGCTGCGAATTTGGAATAAAGCTGCTAAAGATTTTTCCCGTTATGGGGGAGAGCTTTAGACTCAAAGTCTCTCAGACCTTAAGCCAAATAGAAGCTGAAGTGCTGGATGCAAAGCGCTCTGGCCTATATTCAAAAGTCTTGACCTTATCGATAATAACGCGCCTGTGTAAATACGGCTCCCTTTATATTTTCTTATTCGCTCTTCTTGCTCCACTTGGGTTTTCTCTGTCAGAACTCCACCCTCTTCGCGTATCTTTCGGAGTCTTGGCATCGGAGCTCAGTGCGAGCCTGCCTATATCAGGCATCGCCGGTTTTGGGGTGTATGAGGGTACTTGGGCGCTTACTTTTGAGCTTTTAGGTTTCTCCCCGGAAATCGCTTCGCTCACTGCTATCTCTCACCATCTATTCACCCAAGTCTATGGATTTCTGCTAGGGGGGGCGGCTTTTGCCTTACTGTTACTTCCGTACTTCCGACACACCCGAATCGAAAAGCAACGTGGCTTAAATGGCCGATTCTTCTATCCAAAAGTTCTGAGTAGTTTCTCAGTATCCTGTCTTTTGACGCTGACGATATTTTACCTACCGCTTCAAACGGCGGATTCGATTGAGTCTTATGGTGACACTCCAAGCGCAGCCGAAATTGAAG
>CAZJXY010000214.1:0-6404 GCA_964549925.1 uncultured Bdellovibrionales bacterium
GGAGTGAATGTTTGGCTGAATTGCAAAGCATTCCCGAGCGACAAAACTTCTACCCGGCATCCTTTTTTCTATTGACCGAGCGCGAACTCTCGGATTTTGATTCGAAATATATTCCAGAATTATACCAGCTCTGTACATCCGAGCGACAAAGAGTCGAGCATGAAAAAGCGCACGGAACTAATGAGCAAAGGTGCAAACTTGGCTACCACGGCCCAGTTGAAGGATACGAGCTTCCGTTGAACTATATGCTGATGGATATGGGGATCGATTTTAGACGTCGACAAAAATATGTGGAAAAGATTGTACGTGAGCAGAGTGTTGCGGCTGAAACGGTAATCATCCCCCCTGAAGTCGGTCGGCGTTATGACATGCCCGAGCGATTCTTTACAATTGAAGAGCTGCCGGAGCGGTTAAAGCTACTTTCCGAGACCGGTCGGATCAAGCGAGAGACAATATTGCGCAGTTATGATCCTCTAGAAAAGGATAAATTCGTAACCTATCCGATTGCTCAACATCAGGCATTCGAAAAGTATATCAACCAGACAAATTACACGCGCCTACGCCAGTTGCAAGATGATTTGGTCTCGGTTGCGCAGAGTCACGCGCATGATCGGACTAAGTATGTGACAGAAAGGTTTAGCTGGGAGTTGCTTCAAAAGCTCATAACACGAGCCGAGAAGAGGATAAACGATACCATCGCTTCGCTGGAGAATCTCGATCTCGAGCGGAGAAGCAATTTCGAGAAACTGCATGCTGAGCTTAGTCGAAAGGGTGTCGAACCCGGGGTGCGTGCCGAGGCCTTTAAGGAAAGAAGGGATTACTATGCGGGGCAGGATGACAAATTGGAGAAACGCTTGGTCGACGCGTATCAGCGTTACGCGGCGATTTGGGCGACGTTTACACCGGCGCATTTTTGGGAACGCACGATTCGCCCCCACTCGATTGTTGATCAGGAATCTGCACGTTTTATCTTTTCCATCGGAGCTAACGGGCAGGCAATTCTGGGAGAGGAGATCTCAGGGGATCAACATACATTTCGTCGCACCCATTCCGAGCAGTTAGGTGGTCAAGCGATGTATGCCGGTGGAGAACTGGTTGTGAGGTTGCATGACCTTATCTTTCATCATTTCAATCTCTGGAAAAATTTCGATCAGGGATTAAAACAAGGTAAAATAGAGCGTACCTGGCAAGCGAGTGAGCTCAATAACTCAACTGGTCACTACCAAGTTCGCTCAGATACTCTGCCGTACGCGGCCAATATCATCTTTCCACTACTTGAAGGCGCTGGAATATCCACCAAAAAGTGCGAGTTGGTAGATCGCCTTGCTCCCGGGTTGATGGTGCGTGGCACTGGAGTTTACAGGTTTTAGAGCAAACTTTTATGTCTAGCCCCGCTACTTTTTCTTACGATTAAACAGCTAATATTCTTGGTGAACACTCGCCAGCGAATAAAAGCTAGACCAATTTTTGGGGTATCTCTTTGGAATTCGGTGCCGCTTGGAGGAGGCCGAATATAAAGTTGAGTACTGCCAATTGGACCGAACCATGAACTCAATGCTTTTCTTCCGTATCCTCGTGGGGCTTCTTCTCGGATAAAAACTTGGAGCGAGCCAGAGCCAAACGGAATCCGTACAAAAGATCGACTGTCCAAAGCTTTTTAGTAAACCTCTCGATATAAAGTACCGGAATAAGAAAAAGAACTATAACAAGTAGCACTTTTAGCCAAGGCCATGCCATCTTCACGCCTGTAAGAACGAATGGAAATAGAAGCGCCCAAATTATGACGAGGGGAAGGAAGAACAATACAAAAAGGAGAAGTCTTTTGCTTGGTGTAGTCGCTTTTTGGGGGCTGCTCATGCCAAGGATCGTATTCTAAAAACTAATATAAAACCGACCAATACCCACTTCTATGATTATAGATGATATCAGTCTCTACTCAAGCAGCGCGGTCGTTATTGCAATATTATCCGATAATGTCTCGATTTTCCTGCATTTATGCCGAAAAAGCGCGCGTCTAATCGTTTTTATAGATAATGTATCACCATATTTGCGAATGAAAGGATCGTACATGGGCAAGGGACGACTGGAGGCTTTCAGTGATGGTGTACTGGCGATAGTCATAACCGTCATGGTTTCCATAGTAGTAGCGGCGCTCCAGGGGAGGGGGAAGCAAAATCATCCAGCGAATAGACCTTGGGCTCGGGTCTGGATGAAACTTATTGAATTCCGGAATCGGTATTAATTTTCGAATTTTCACATCCAGATTGCTATTTTCTTGGCTCATCGGTTTGCTCCTTTTTTCAGGGGGTCAAACTGCTGCGGTTTCCAGCAGCTTGATGAGCCAAATAATAGCAAGAATCAGATCTGGACGGTTCCGTCCGTGATTTCCAACCAGGAAGTTTTACCCCCTAAAGTTTCTGCCGGTTTAGAGAGGCTTTCCCAAGGTTAGAAAGATCCGGGCAATATTAAAAGCATCGGATTTCCCACGATGGTGGGTTCCTTGAAATTCGAGGCTAAGAGTGCGAAGCGCATCCTTAACCCCGGCGCGTTTAGTTTTGTATTTATCTCTAAAAAATTGCTTAAGGTTAAAATGCTCTCCAAAGGGATAATCTATTCCGTGTAGAGCGCAGTCAGAGTGGAGCTGCTTTCTGTCGTAATCTCCCCACGAGACGAAAGGCAGTTGAACGATCTTAAGTCCAGTTACTTGCTCCATCTGCAGAGTAAAATTCCGCAACGCTTCCGGAAATAATGGAGCGGAATCTACATCGGATTGTTTGATAGTTGTAAGCTCCCTGCAGAAGTCACTTAACTGAGGATTTAAACTCGGACGAACGAACCATGATTCATTAAAAGTGATCTCATTATCTCGTACAATGGCACACCCGATCTCAATGATCTCATTTCGCTGCTCCGGGGATCTCTGCTCCCAGCAGGTTGCTTCAAGGTCTATAACTAAAACCGGCGTGCTCATTCCTTTCCCCAAGGACCACCCGGTTTCCACTTCTGATTGAACTCCTCACCAAGTTGTGCGGCATTAAGAGGCAAAAGTACGAAGCGGGCAACTTCTTCCACCAGACTCTCAAGTGACAAGCCTTCTGTAAGTTCTCCCAACTTTCTCGCAAATGGATTCCAGAGCGCTATGCGTGTTGGACTCTCGTAAAACTGAGAGGTCAACCCAACAGGAGGATCAGATTCCATCTCGGTCTCACGACGCTCGAATGTTTTCCTGATTGCAGTCACAAGTGAACTTCCATTGAATTCAAAGTGCCGAGAGAGATAAAGAAGATCGAAATAGTCTTTAAGGCGGGTATTATTCATACCTCGGCGCACGATCGTTTCCAGTTTTTCAGCAACAACTGTTTCTGTCTTATAGGCTTTAAGTCTCGGAGACGGCATCTCAAGCAAGGTCGGAAAGTCAATTAAAGTGGGAGCAGGATAGACCGCATCTCCGATTCCTATGTCGATCTGAACCGGTATCTTTGCTGTGTGCAGTTTAGCAAAACACTTTATGCGAACTCCGGTGTAATCCTCTTCCTTTCGAATCTCTTCCATCTGAAGGGAGTCTGCGAGAAACAATATTCCGTCTTCTGAATACTCCAGCGAAAAGAGTTCTTTAAATGTCTCCTGCATCGATTGAGGTGTGCTATCACCGAATCCAAGCAGATCAAGATCTCTGGTTGTCCTAAACTCAGATAATTCCCATGCGGTAAAGAGCATCGCGCCCTTTAAGAGAAACCGTTCCTTGTGCTTAGAGATCGATAATCTGTAAAGCAACCTTTCAATAGCGTAATGTCCCAGTATCTGCTCAAGCTGGACCTTCCGCTCTCTTGCGATTTTTAAAAGCTGAGATTTAATCTGATGCTGCCTTTCGGTATCCCCCTTACTCATATCGAAAGCGCCTCCACATACGGTCTAATAATGTGGGCGACTCGATTTTCTTTAGCGTACTGATAAAGTCTGTTGTAGTTAAACTTCCGCCCTTTCCTTGCATCTGCCAGAGCTTCAATCGCAACATCATGGCCAATCTTGTTTCTAAACTTAAAGCAGTCCGCGATGGTCTTTTCAATTGAGTAGACCTTAACAAGCTGCCCCTCAAGCTTATGCTCCTCAATGCCACTATTAAAATTTGCCTTAGCATAATTAAAGACCCTAAGCGGTGGATAATCGAGAGATGGCTTCCTTTGGCCGCGCTCGACTGCGATCCAGATCTGGTGCGGATTCTGTGTGGTCAGGTTGTGAAATCTGAGAGCCGAGATGAGGGCTATAACTGCGTGCGGTACTCTAAATGCAACTTCAGCAAGATTGTGATGCTCTGTAACGTCGCTCTCAGCAAACGCATACACCCCTCTTCCAGAGCGTAGCAGTGAACCCTCCTCAACAAGCTCTGAGAGGTATTCCCGAGTAGCGCCGACTTTGCTCACATCCCTGGAGCGGATGAAACGCTGGTGGCTTGCGAGCTTTATCAGCTTACTTTTTACTTCTTCCTTCATTTTCTCCATGTTATCGGCAAAAATACAATATGTCAACATATATAGATAACTGTAAACGTATTGCATTATGGCATGAGGAGTAACTCTCTGTAATCTCATGTGATAACCGTAAGCTCAACCTTAAGCGGGCGCGCTTCTGGCTCCGGTCCTAGAACTTCAATCTCTGGTGTCTCTCTGACAGAGACTGAGTTAGACCTGCCTTGAGGTATCGGAAACCCTGCAACCATCACCCCTGCAAGAAGCAGCACCAAGATTGTCACCGGAATAAGATTAAGCACGATCATAATCGAGTCTTCGCGCTGAAAGAGCTTTAAAACCTCTGCCCCATACTGAACCCAGAAATACCCCCAGGAACTTAGATACAGCGCCACTGAGATGATCCAGAGTCTTCTAAAAAGACTGGTTGCAATAAATAGCAACACAAATGCGGCGCCTATCCTCCAGTTCCAAGTTAGGAGAGAAAGCATCGCTCCAGTGCTTAATGAGCCGATAATGATATTTTTAACTCTTATCATGGTTTCTCTCCTCTATTCTCCAAAAATCTTTCTGTTTACCCTTTCAAGCACTGCAGCTACTTCGCTTTCCGCAAAGTGTGAATAGCGCTTTACCATCTGAATGGTGCGGTGCCCGAGAATCTCAGAGATTTGAAGCAGCATGGCCCCGTTCATTTCGAGATACGAGGCACAGGAGTGCCTCAGGTCATGAAAGCGGAATTTTCAATCCTGGCCTGCTCCAGCGCCTTGTACCAGTATTTATCAAGAGGGCACGGTCTTTGCCGCGCTGGGCCAGCATTTCCGGGGAAAACCAGATTGGTGTCGATGTGTCTCACCTTTGAATGCTCCTTTAATGTTTCAAGCGCAAGCTTTGAAACCGGAACTCTGCTTCTGTCTCCGTTTTTTGTCTCTGTAAGGATTATTACTCCACGGTTTAGATCAACCTGGTCCCAGGTGAGATTTCTAACCTCTCCGCGCCGCATGCCGGTTGAAAGAGCAAGCAGCACCATCGGATAGAGATTTTTGGATCTGCTGTTCCTGCAAGCTTGAAGCAGCGCTTCTCTTTCCTCAGTGGAAAGAAACCTGACCCGCCCAGGGGCTTCTCGTTCTCGTCTAACGCGCCGCACCGGGTTTGACTCCATCCATCCCCCGTCGTTTGCGCAAAATTGCAGGACGCAACTTAAGGTTGAAACATATCTGTTCCAGGTCTGGGGTTTTCTTGTGGTCTTAAAGCGGGTCTTTTCCCTTAGGCAGATACCTTTAAGCTGAGTCAGCAACGCCGGGGTAACCTCTGCCAGAAACTTTGAGCCTGCGTGTTCTTTAAACCAGGTAAGATGACAGGTGTGATCATCTACTCTCTTAGGACTCTTTGGAAGCTCTTCTAAAATGTAGCGATCAATCGCTTCGCCTAAACGATGGCGCTCAGCTTCAGTCCGGGTGACTTTCTCTCCGGACTTTAACCTTGTCTCCATCTCCTGGATCCAGTCTTTGGCATCAATCTTTCGGTCAAAAGCTTTGTAGATCGGACGCTCGCCAAAACGCCTCACTGCCGCGTCATAAACGATCTTTCCTTTTCCGGTTTTTCTCTCTCGTATTGTGCCCATAGTTTTCACCCTTTGCAGGTTTCCGGCTTCTCCATTTGAGCACAGAAATCGCGGACGTGATGGCGTCCGCGATTCCGGCGATGGTTTCCAATTCGACTTCGCTCGCGCTGCGAGCTTCGTCGGAACTGGCGGGGGTCAGGCCAGAATCCCAAAAGCAATTGTGTATAAATTGCGAATAAAATGTTCTTTAAGGTGTTCGTGAACGGCGGTTTAATCCCGCCAACTCACAGATTCTGAAGTGAACTGAGCAACTTAGTGAGGAGAAGCGAAAAGGCCCGACCCGGATTCGAACCGGGGAATGACGGTTTTGCAATCGA
>CAZJXY010000215.1:0-6376 GCA_964549925.1 uncultured Bdellovibrionales bacterium
GATCCACAAGAGAAAAAGGAATGCTGCCCGTACTTTCTGGCCCATTCAAGCTTCTCTGCCTCCGACTCTTCTTGAGATTGGGCGGAAGGGTGCGCAGAATCGACGTCATCAGGATTTACGGCTTGTTTAAACCGATGAAAAATAGGGATCATCCCCTCTTCAATCAACAGCTCAGCCAGTTCTTCACTGATCGAACCTCGCATGTTAGCAACCGAAAGCGGAACTAGTATTCGAGTCCGGTCACTCCTCGTTAGTTGCGATTCAATTTGAACCTGACTCCTACTTTCAACCCAGCTGAATCTATCATGCATGGTAATTCTAGAGAGCGGTATCGATTCCTGAGTGTGAATCCCTGGGAAAAAAGTAAATAAGCAAGGCGTCGATGCCATAAGCTTAGAAATTCTACTTTGCGGCTCAAATGAACGCTCAACCTCGTTGCCGCTGAAGATGTAGTCTAGGGCATGCTGCAACTTTGTAAGCGAATGTGGTGAGTCCTTATAGTAGGTCTCTGCATGGGTTCGAACCGCACTTTCAAGTAAATTCGCTTGGTAATCTCGGTGTTGTAAGGACCAAGTCGAATGCCTTAAGGCTTCAATCTGCTCCTGATGCTTTGCTACAAGTGGGCTTCCGCTAAAAGGTAAAGTCGATCTATCAAGGGCATGTTGGTCGTCGGTATCATTCCCAGTCGACTGCGGCTGTCCGGGAGCAGCTCCAGAGCCCATACTTCACTCTCTGATGAATAAAAACTCGGTCGAAGGATGCTTTTAAAACTCCATTTTGTCAACATCGATGGACGAGAAAAGATCCCTGATTTTAGGCAATTAGCGCGCTACGTCGCCGAGACTGGAACAAATTAGAACTTTTCCCTCCTAAAGCCTCCTTGGGGGAAATGCAAGGAAGTAATCGCTAGAATTGAGTGAAAGGTTAGGGTTATAGAATCGATCCTCTAACTCCTCCTCGCGCCACGTATCCGAGAGAGCGCGGCGTGCAGACTGTCGTAACCTAAAGCGCTTACCCTCTCCGTGCAAAAGAAACTCGGCATGCGGGGTCCATAATAGCCGTGAACCTTCTTTTCTCAACTTTAAAGAGAGATCTAGATCTACTATCCGGTCGGGCAGTTCAGGGGAAAAACCCTTTACGGATTTTAGCGGCGTTTTTCGAATCAGCATACAGTCGATCGATAGCGATGAAATCTCTCGCAGCAGCGCTGCCCTTCCAAAATACCCTCCGCTGCTCGCCCTTACGCCAGAGAGCGCATCCCCTACAATACCGTTTAATCCAATCAGCGGGCCAGCTGACACAAGTGTTCCGTCTTCGCTGATTAGTTTACCCCCTACCCCGGCGATCCCCTTTTGCATCACCAATGAAACCATCTCACTCAGCCAATCTTTATTTAATGGCCGCAGACCGGCTGAGAGAAAACAGATTAACTCACCTGTGGCGCTATCAACCGCAAGATTTAGAGCAGAGATTAAAAATTTATCCTCGACCGGAAAAGCCTTTACGTCCTCTGGAAGATCGGTTTCGCTTGAAACAGAACGCCTATCTTTGGAGGTCACTAATAGCACTTCTTCGAAAGGATAATCGGTCTTCTCGCGGAGTTCTGCGACAAAATCGTGCAGATTCTCGCTATCAATCTCTCCGCCTGAGGCCAGGGCGATTACAGAAACTTTAGGTCTCTCGCTCGGCAGCGCAAAATAGAGTCTATGTCCGAAGCCACCTAAGGCGTTTCCATCGCGCTTTACTGTGGCATTTAGCTCTCTGCGCTTAATCGCATCCTCAACCGCTCGCTTTGCCGCACTAAATGCATCGATTTTGGTTTCCAGGGTAAATGAGATAGTCCCCGGGACATCGCGCCAGTGGTAGAGAACTTTTGGTACGTGCTTAATTCGAGCTGGAGATGTGTTTTCGCTAAAACGCAGGGTAAAATCCCAATCTTGCGAACCTTCATACCCGCGCCTAAAACCGCCCACGCTTCGGGAGAGTGATGTACGATAAACTCCAAGATGCGAGATGAAGTTCTGACCTAATAATAACTCAGGATTCCAGTCCGGCTTAAAGTATGGATCAATTCTTTGGCCATGGCTTGTTACCCGATCTTCATCACTATAGATTAGATCTAGGCTTCGATCCTGCATCACCTCCTTAACTATATAATACAAGGCGTGCTCGGATAGCTCGTCATCGTGATCAAGAAGCGCAATGTATTCACCACTAGCCAAAGCCAGCGCGCTATTTGACGCCTCTGAAATATGGCCGTTTTCATGGCGCGTAATCACCTTAATCCGAGGATCACGCTCGGAATATTCTTGCAGTACTGCTCTTACGTGCGGTCTAGTTGAAGCATCATCCGCTATGCACAGCTCCCATTTTGGGTAAAGCTGTCTCAAAACAGACTCAATCGCAGCACGAAGCCAACGTTCGGGGGTATTATATACAGGCATTATCACAGAAATTAACGGAGGCTCTTTCCACTCTTGAATCTCCTCCCGGATTTTCCGTCGAGCGCTCTCTGTCAGCCGGTCAAACCGCCCGATCCACGCCTGGTAGGCACGAATGTACTCCTCTCGCGGCAGATCGTGCTGCAAAAGCTCATGCCAAAGAAGGGAACTCCCTCCCACCGAGAAAAGTTGGAGCAACCTTTGCCCAAGCGCGATACCGGCTCGGTAACCCTCCGATTTAAACTTATGGATCAATGCGCGCAAAATCACCCAGGGAGCGCTTCTCTCTCTGGCAAAAAACCCGTGCCACTCAAATCGGCCGTCACTCGGTTTAAAGTCTAATCTAAGCGATCGAACCAAACGCGGTAGCTTAACAAGTTGGGTCTCTCGATCAGCAAAAGATAGTCTAACGCGGCGCTGCTCTGAAAATCCTTGGCCATTATCATAGTAAAGATCAAACTCTCGCGGAGATTGACTGCCGCCTTTAGCCTGACGAAACTGGATCCAACCGACCGGCATTCGACCGTGAGACGAGGATATCTCACCGCTTGGAGCACTGCCAACCACCGTGAAAAAATCGCCGGTACGGGAAATATGGTTAAAGGTCGCAAGGGTTAGTTTGTGCGAGGTAAAGGCAAAAAGAGATCTGATGTATCCGATAAAGGGCTTGATCAATCGAAGTGGAGCAGTGATCTTCCAAGAACGGGAACTCTTGATCGTTTCAACTTCATCGACTAACTCTTCAATTCTGAGTGATAGTCGATGATGCTCATCAAGTAGTCTTTTTACTCTCGGGTCCTGAGTGCGGTTACTAATCCCTGGTTCCAATCTAGCCAACGCTGAGTCACCCACGCTTAAAATTCCCAATCAAAGAAGTCGGTGTGGCACATATATGCCTCTTTCCAACTGCGATCGGCAAATTAAAAATCGGCTGTTCATAGGAATGTTACTATCCTGTATAAACTACTATAATTACTCAGCAAAGTATTAGGGCCGAGCCGCGCCAAGATAGTCAACTTCAGCGCTCGTGAACAATCAAGTGAGATTTATATGAGGAGTCAAATTGAACTTGAGCCAAAGGTTGAAGAGTTGGAATCTTCAGATCTCTACATAGTCGCAGGTGCCGCTATTTGGTCTTTTGGCTTCTAGTTTAGGCACTTCGTCAAGTGGCTGACGCACAAGGAGTATGCTACTATTATCATTATGAAATCTCGAGCGTCTCCAAATGATTTGGTCAAAGTGGCCGTAGGATCTGTAACCAATAGGACCCTCCCTGGTTCGGATTCTTTAGAGGCGTTTATTATTCAACGTGCGCGTGATTCTAAAATTGATGTGGTTGGCCGACTTGAATGGATCGAGGATGCTTTTGAAATGATACAAAATGCGCGTAAATCATTAAATGAAACTATTTGCAAATCTTAAACTAGCGACACAGCAACTTTCTAGATTTGAAGAATGTTGGGCTGTTTGTGGAGGAATTGCAGCTTGCCTGTATAGAAGCACTCCCCGATATACTGGAGATATAGATTTCATTTTGAGGGATTCCAATGATTTTACCGCGCTTCAAATTGCTGAGACAGTGACAGCTGCGCTGGGATATAAACCTATTGCTGGTTGGTTCACTGATCAGAGTGGGCAACTAATCAAGAATCAAGCCTTGGTTTCAGGACGAGAAGACAGCGCCGAACGATATATTGGGCTTGATTTCATCTTACCAGTAATGCCCTGGGTAATTCCGGCGATTGAACGTGCGCAACTAAATAAGCTTGATTATGGGTTCGCAAAATTGCCAACGATTGTTCCTGAAGATTTGATTGTGGCAAAGCTCTTTGCCCTCCAAACTTCGCCGGATCGTAAATATGATTTAGACGATATCGAATCGATCCTCGCACATTTTAAGCCGATCAATTTTACTCTTATAAGAACCCAGGTAGACCAGTACAACTTAAACGTGCCGCAACACATTCAGAAATTAATAAGTTAAGCGCTTTTACGACTCAATCTCAAAATCAAAATTCCCACGATTCAATCCTACTGGATAATATGGATCGACCCTGGCATGGAACTGAAAATATCGATCCAACAGTTCCGCATCTCCTGCATCCAACCGGAGCAGAGATGAACCGAGATCAAATCGATTGTTCAAATTCACTCTAGAGCCGGGCATACATGCAGTTCTGATCCCGTTCTTCAGTGCGGCTAGTGAGAGGGCGATACAGAGCGCCTCCGGGCTTCTCCATTTTACCTTCAGCAGCTCAGGTTCGATCGCCCCAAATTTGAAAGCACAATAATTAAGCGAGACAGCGCTTACGTTATGGGTTGCCTCTAATCTTGCGCCGTACCCAAACGCAGTTGATTTCAAGCCACAAAATCGACCGGCTATCTTCCCCTTCTCGACCACATACCCAGCGTGAAGAACCAAATTTTCCCCTTCTGATACCAACACTCCGCCTACAACGCCAACCTCAGGCCAAATCAGTGCGCTCAATAGATTCTTGAATGATTCAACGTCTGGGAGATCTATAGCCGACGAAATCATCACGCCAATTTCTGCTCGCTCCTCTAGTCCAACTTTACTAAGAAGCGATATTTGATCTTCCCCTGAGATAAAATGTAAGTTCTCATCTCTTAGTCCGAGTTGCTGGGCTATAACCTTCAGTCTCTCAAGTCTCAGATCATCGCCTTCTACACAAAAAGCGATCCGATTTAATTGATTCAGATCAACCTCGGGTCGATAGATCCCCGGAAGTTTTGAATCCTTAGTGCTCAATTTAAGATTCAAGCGCTTGGCATGATCATCCAGGGCTTTTTTTGCGACCTCAAAGGCATACGGTTTGGCATGGATATTCAAAGCCACCGATCCTTCGACCATGCGCCAGTGATAGAGGATCTCCGGAATATGCAATACGTTTGGCTCTAACTCAGAGACCCGCAATAAAAGATCGTAATCCTGACTACCCTCGAATCCTTTTCGAAATCCACCGACTTTTCTTACGCATTCAGTGCGGATACAAGAAAGATGCCCGACGTACATAAAAGATCGAAAATACTCAGGTGACCAGTTGCACTTAAAAGTCGGCTCGCTGCGAGTGCCAAAGAGATCAATTTTATCTTCATTGCTGTAAATATAATCCAACTTCCGATCGCGATTTAACTCACGAGCGATACAAAATAAAGCGTGTGGTGCTAAGAGATCATCGTGGTCAAGTAAGGCAATGAATTCTCCGCTGCAAAGTTTGAGCGCAGAGTTTGAGGCCTCAGCGATATGGCCATTGATCTCTCTAAAGACAATTTTCACCCTTGGGTTATTCTTGTATTCCTCTAATACAGCTCGAGTCTCGCTCCGTGTGGAAGCATCATCAGCGATGCAAAGTTCAAAGTGGGGATAAACCTGGGCTAATACTGATTCCAGGCACTGCTTTAATAATTTAGGGTCGGTGTTATAGACCGGAACTAAGACAGAGATCAGGGGCTTATATTCGAAGCTCTCCCCCTCCCTCTTGAAACGACCTAGATCGTCTGCTGTCGGAGTGTACTTCGCTAAGATTCTCTCTATCTTTTTGGCTTCTCTTTTAACGTCGGAAAAGTTTAGAGCCGAGCAAACCTTTCGTACCGCCGCTTGATAAACTCCAAGCGCTCCTTCACGTGCGAATTTATCCAGAACTTTCTTGGGCAAAGCAGAGATCGAGGTTGACATAAACCTATACTATGAATGGATCTTTTAATTCCGTCAAAGTAAGATAACACCGGGGTTGCTTTAAATGAGCGAAGACTCGGTGAATTAACTAATCTTTGATTGTGTCGATCATGCGTGTTTTTTTACTTATCATCTTACTTTTAAATACAGCATTACTAGGTGAGCTCCACGCTGCGTCGAAGAAACGACCCAATATTGTATTTATAATGTTGGATGATGTCGGGCTTGATGATTTCGG
>CAZJXY010000216.1:0-6372 GCA_964549925.1 uncultured Bdellovibrionales bacterium
AATCCATCCGGATCTTTTTCTTGAAGCAATCTTTCTAATTGAAGTGCTTCCGTCTCATCCGAACAGGTTCGCTGGACTAATTTAATTAAAGTCTCTTGATCTAACCTTTGTAACCGCTTTTCAACGCGTTCTATGTCTAGCGGCTGATTTTCTCGATCTCTGCCGCACAACACTTTTCGAATTCCACCACGAAGTTCACCGTGGCATTTATCAATCACAGAGCCAACCTCGACTGTTCGGCCATCGATTACGCTGAAGTTTTCGGCGTTATGGTTACGACTGAATGAATGCGCGGACGGGTCAAACTCATCTTTGACCGTCGCTTGAGGCGTGCGCCTATCTGGTTGAAGCGCTCCACGATTATCAAAACCTGGGTCACACATATTCCTTGTGGTCCCTTAAAACCGTCCCAAAACTCTAAAAAACTCCCCTGATACTAGAGTTATGGCCTAGTCGGCGCTATTCGTTACGTGTAGTCTGCCTAAACAATCCTTAATAAAATTATGGGATTATCGACGTAAATGCGGCAGCTTCTCTGGTTTAGCTTAAGCTTACTCGTTGCCAGCTATATCTGCGGCCCACTCTCTGACACGGATCTTTGGTGGCATATCACCGTGGGGCGATGGATTCTGGCTCACCACCAAATTCCCCTAGTCGATTATTGGAATATGAGCGGAGCGGGAAACCCCTGGCGCGCTTACTCCTGGAGCAACGAGATAATTTTTGCGGCGATAGATAAAGCCTATGGAGTCCGGGGGCTCTATATTGCTCAATTTGTATTAGCCTGCGCCTTTACTCTGGCCTTATCGTTAGTCTTTGGAAAACTTGCTAGTGATTTTTACTTTGGTGCGATTATCGCTGCACTAGTCGCCTGTGGCTGTAGCGATCACTTTGCGCTGCGTCCACAAAGCCTAACCTGGATCTATTTTATCTGCGTGATCTTTCTTGGGGCAAGGATTGCAGAGGGCAGACTAACTCGGCAAAAAGTCTTAGCACTTTTTTTTCTAATGATGCTTTGGGCAAACACCCACATCACAACAAGCTTAGGGCTAGTGATCGTTTTAATCTGGGGGATAAATTGGGAAGGCACCGAGGCAAAAACAGGGTTAATCTGTAAGCTTCTTTTGGTTTCAATCTGCGGAATTTTGGCTACACCATACCTTGGAGGAGAGTTATTGACCTTCGCTTCTAAGGTCACACACCCTTTTCAGCATATCAGCGTAACCGAATTTCAACCCGCTAATTTGCAGCAGTATCCAACCGGGGTGCTTTTGTTTCTATCCGTGCTTCTTGCAGCGCTACTTCACATCCGACCGAAGTCTCTTCCAGCAGTGAAGCTTCTTTGTGCTGCCGGATTTACTCTCGGCGGACTTGCCGTTATCAAATTTCTCCCCCAAGCATTGATCGTAGTTGGCGCGCTGCTTTGCGAAGTTTGGGCCAATTCGAAGCGAATAAAAAACCAAGGGCCAGGTCTGTTTGAAGCGATTTCACGACTTGAAAGTTTGTTCACACAGCGCCTAAGCATGATTTTGGTCCCACTCTGTTTCGCTCTTGGAGCAGGTAATTTTTATAAAATCTATCGCGCTCCGCTCGATCGGAATCGCACACCGGTTTTACCGGTAGATTTTATTCAGGAGAAAAAACTTCCGCTGCCAGTTTTGGGAATTTTCGATCATGGAGGATATTTAATGTACCGCTTTAGCAACGATCGCGGCGAGCCTGAATTCCTCGTGGCAATCGATGGTAGGACAAATGTAACGTCCCCTGAGATCTTTAAAAAGCACCGAGCCGCCGTTACCGGTTTGGTTAATTGGAGAGATTTCATCGAGGCTGCTGATCCAAAGACGATCCTCTGGCACAACATCGCACCACTTACGGCGATCTTAGAAAACGGAAGTGACTGGTGTGAGGTGTATCAGGACGGTGATCGGCTGACCGGCTATAGCGTGTTTGTAAAAAATGATTTGTATCGAGAATTCGCCGCGGAATTGCCCTCAAAAAATTGTAGTGTCAAAGCTAATTAAATCTAACGCCCAGCCTTTACAGCAGCAAGAATTCTCGCCTGGACTTCCTCGACCGTGCCCAACCCATTCAGGTCGATTAAACAGCGCTTGTTATCGTAGTAATCTACTACCGGCTTGGTCTGGTCATTATAAACTTTCAATCGATTCTTAATTACAGCCAACGAATCATCGCTTCTTCCACCAATTGTCCCGCGTCGCAAAATTCGATCAACCAAGACATCATCCGATACCGAAAGCTTCACCACATGCGTCAAAGACTTATTTAAGTTTACAAGCAGCTTATCAAGTGCCTCAGCCTGGGCCACCGTGCGAGGGAATCCGTCCAACAAAAATCCCATGGCGCAATCGGGTTGGACAAGGCGATCCTTTATTAGATCAATTACAATACTATCCGGGACAAGCTCGCCCTTATCCATGAAGGATTTCGCCTGCGAACCGAGTGGTGTGCTCTTTGCGATCGCTTCTCTCATAATATCACCGGTAGAGATGTGCGCGATCTTAAACTGGGTGACGATCAATTTGGCTTGCGTACCTTTGCCAGCTCCAGGAGGTCCAAGTAATACGATTCTCATAGGCCCACTCAATAACGAGTAACTAACAACAAGCCAAAAATATTAACGTTTTAACAACCGGGCACGGGTGTAACCCATGGAGCCTATTCCACCCTTTACTTTAGTGCTCTTACTCATAAACGATTCATAGTTACGTGCCACGATATGCGACTCAATTTGCGAAACCAGATCAAGTACAACACCAACTGAGATCAATATCGCTGTTCCACCGAATATGTAGGTGAACTCTCCCATGCGCAGGTTGTCATAGATGAAAAATGGGAGGAGACAAACTAGAGAGAGATATACTGAGCCCCATACCGTAAGACGGTTAAGAACTCCAAAAAGATAATCGGCGGTCTGCTTTCCTGGGCGAACAGTTGGGATAGACCCACCATTTTTCTTTAAATTATCGGCGATTTCCGTAGCGTTAAAAGTAATCCCGATAAAGAAGTAACTAAAGAAAAACATCATAATCGTAAATATCAGGGCATATACCCAGGTGCCTCGATGCAGGTGGCTCACAGCATCATCGATCATCTGACTCTCGGTTAAGGCCGAAATCATTCCGGCTACTCCCAAAAGAGCGTAAGCAAAAATCGGTGGCATAACACCAGCCATATTAACCTTAAGCGGCATATACTGGGTTTGCGCTTGGGTCATGCGCTTCCCAACCATTCTACGTGGATATTGAATCGGGATTCTCCTATGCGAGCGCTCCACGAAAATGATCCCTGCGGTAACAAGAACGCACATCACGAGTCCGATTAAAACATATAGCGGCTCAATCTCACCGAGTCGGGCCTTATCAACTGTAACGGCGATAGTTCTTGGCATTCTCGCCACTATACCGGCGAATATAATTACGCTGGTACCATTTCCAATCCCTCGTTCATTAATCTGCTCACCGAGCCACATTATGAATGCTGTACCGGTTGTAAGGGTTGCCGCTGTGGTCAGCTCAAAGG
Source organism: uncultured Bdellovibrionales bacterium (assembly GCA_964549925.1). Taxonomy (GTDB): domain Bacteria; phylum Bdellovibrionota_C; class UBA2361; order UBA2361; family J135; genus CAZJXY01. Next base: position 3,544 of record CAZJXY010000216.1, read on the forward strand.
TTAATCCAGGGCTCAGTGCCAATCCTTGTTTTTCAATCCCCGTGGCGATTACAAACCCTTGAAAAAAGGCTAAGGCCACCGTTCCCCAGCGTGTGTACTTCGTAATAATTCTCTGCCCTGCCTCACCCTCTTTTTTCAAGCGCTCCAAAGCAGGGACACTATAAGAAAGGATCTGCATTATAATTGAGACCGAGATGTACGGCATGATTCCGAGCGTAAAGATCGAAAAGTCCTCGAGCGCGCCCCCAGAAAACATATTGACTAAACCATACAGGCCACCTGCTCCCGTCTCGAGCGCTTTGCGCAAGGAGTCTACATTCACCCCGGGAGTTGAGACAAAGATCCCGAAGCGATAGACCGCCAACATTCCTAAAGTAAATAATATTTTTTTCTTTAACTCGGGGATCTTTGCGATGCCTTGAAATCCTGGAATCATAGGAAGCCTGGGATCATAATTGCCGACTCTAACTTTTAATTACCCCCGCTAGCGGCGTAATCTACACCCCCCGCTGGGAAAAATTCGTTACTGCTTCTGCACAACTTCTGCTGTTCCTCCAAGAGCTTCAATCGCAGCGCGTGCGGAGTTCGTAAACGCATGTGCCTGGACATGTAGCTTCTTGGATAGCTTTCCGTTGGAAATAATCTTTATCCCCGCCTTACTGCGGTGGCCAAGCTTTACCCCAGCTTTGCTCAAACTCTCAATAGTAATAGTGGAGCCGGCATCCAATGCTTCAAGCTCAGCCAGAGATACTAATTGAAATTTATTATAGTTCCCGGCTCGCAGCCTAGAGATAAAACCACGCTTGGGTATCCGCCTAAAGAGAGGCATCTGCCCACCTTCAAAGCCAGGCTTCCTTCCAGAGCCGGTTCGCGCGGTCTGCCCCTTACCTCCGCGTCCCGATGTCTTTCCATGCCCAGAGTTTTCTCCGCGTCCGACTCGAAGCTTTCTCTTCTTTGCGCCTTTTGGTGGTGCCAACTTTGAGAGTTCCATACTAATCACCGCAACTTATAGTCTAAACTAAATTGATCGTAAAAGATCATACTTCCTTGACCGTTACTAGATGCCCCACACGCTTAATCATCCCAGCCAACGCAGGATTTACAGTATGGGTCTTTTGCTTCCCGATCCGACCAAGTCCTAGAGCTTTCAACGCTGAGTCAGTTGAGCGCTCACGTCCGATCTGACTCCTGACCTGCTGAATAACTACCTTCTGTCCACTTTTCATCTTACTCATAAGAAGTCACGCTCCACTTATAAATTTCCTTCAGTCTACTAAAACGCACCTCCGTTAAAAGGCACTGTATTGCATATCCTCTAAATTACTGCGGCGCTTAATCGCAACCGATTGTGGATCTCGCAACTGCAAAAGCCCGGTGATGGTCGCACGAAGAACATTGGCAGGATCGTTTGAACCGATCACTTTGGTGCGAATGTCCTTTACCCCTGCAGATTCTACAATCGCTCGAACAGCAGATCCGGCAACGATACCAGTTCCAGGCTTTCCCGGCTTCATCACGACGCTGGTTGCACCAGAGCGAGCCAAAACCTCATGTGGGATGGTGGTTCCAACCATCGGCACTTTCATCAGGCGCTTTCTTGCAGCTTCACCACCCTTTCGAATCGCATCTGGCACTTCGCCAGCTTTACCGAGTCCAAAGCCTACATGACCCTGTCCATCTCCAGCTACTACCAAGGCACTGAAGCTAAAACGGCGACCGCCTTTCACCACTTTGGCCACGCGGTTTATAAACACCACCTTTTCTGACAGCTCTCCACACTTGTCCGCTGTTACCCGCCTTCTATTCAACTGCTTCTTATATGACATGTGAATCGATCCCAAAAAAATATCAGCTTAAACGTTATCTTTAATCTCTCGTAACTAATTCAAAATGCCGCCTTCTCTTAACCCATTCGCAACCGCCTCAACCCTGCCGTGATAAAGAAATCCGTTTCGATCAAACACAACCTGCTTGATATTCTTCTCCTTGCAACGCTCGGCTACTAAAATTCCAACAGCCTTGGCGGCGGCTTTACTCTTTTGTGAATTAGCAGTTGAGTTCAATCCTTCAGTGTTTACCTTGGCAAGCCTCTCCCCAAAACCCTTTTCCTGAGTAGACGCCGATACTATCACCCGCCCATCCTCGTCGTTGATTACTTGCACACTAGTGTGGCGATTGCTGCGATATACGCTTACACGCGGACGTGCAGCGGTGCCGGAAAGGCGCTTTCGAATCGCGATTTTTCTTCGCTCTCTTGATGTTAGCTCAACTTTCTTTTTCTGAATTGCCATATCACTTCCTCACTCTTTTCTCTTTGCTCTGGGGCCTCAGCCACTCAAAACCTATTTCTTACCTGCCTTACCAGCTTTTCTACGAATAACTTCCTCGGACAATTTTATTCCCTTCCCGAGGTAAGGCTCTGGCGGACGGATCTTTCTAATCTTTGCCGCGATATTTCCCAGGAGCTCTTTGTCTGCACTCTCAAGCTCGATATTTGTTTTATCCGCCTTACATTTTATCTCTTTAGGAATCTCTAAGCTTGCCTCGTGCGATAGTCCGACCGTCAGCATCAGAGTCTGACCCTTCATACTGGCGTTATAACCAACCCCGTTAAGTATCAAAGCCTTTTTCCAGCCCTGACTAACGCCTGTCACCATCGTAGCAAGCCTGGCCCGGGCTGTTCCGTGGTTAGCCTTAGCTTGCGACTCATCGCTGTTTCGAGTTACCACCAGCGTGTTATCTTTTTTCTCAACACTGATACCCAAGCCAAGCTTCAGCTCAAGTTTACCTTTAGGTCCCTGTAAAGAGACTACGCTGCCCTGCACAGCC
>CAZJXY010000217.1:0-6364 GCA_964549925.1 uncultured Bdellovibrionales bacterium
ACCGTCAAGGCACCACGAAAGAGTTTGCTGAGCTTCAAGATCACCGCCTGATTTTTCATCAAGTGCGACGGTAAATCAACTTCAGCTTGATTAGAATCAACGTGTACTAAAACGTGATCGTCTAAAAGTAGCCGATTTATGGTTTTAAATTTTTGCTGAGTTAATTTATCCATTTTGCCAAGGCAGGTTACTATACATATTCTCGCTTATTACTAACAGCATTCTCAATTTGATGTATTTTGTTGACCTATTTTAGTTTTTAGCTGAGTTACCTCTGCTCTTAGTCGAGCGTTTTCCTCTCTCAATGCTTTAATCTCGTCAGTTGGCGAGAGCTTGTTTGGTTCAACGGTTCTAGCTGGAAGCGCCGACTGATTACTAATCTTAGCGATTGATATCTGTAAGGTCCCAGCGCTCGGGATTGCGCTAATTTGGGAAGGTTCGGAGAGGTTGACGATTAAGTCGGTAGCCGCCCCACGTCGAACCTGATTTACCGATGTGAAGAGCGGAAGATTCGAGTCCTCGCCCTTTCTTTGAAAGATCGCTCCGACACCAGACACTCGAAACGATGTACCTTCAGCGTTTGGAGCTACGCTTATGCCAGAAATATTATCACCGCTAAGGATCATGACCGCGTTCGAACTTCCGAACCATCTAACCTCGTACGAGATATTAGTGTTCGACGACGCCGCCACTAGGGGCAAGCAAATCAAAAGAAGTTTTGCTCTAAGCTTCATATAATTTCCCTTAATATGATGAGAGTTTGGTCGAATTAGTCCTTAAAATCCGCGTTCGAACTATTCAACGTTTTTAGGATCTTAGCTCTCGAATTAAGATAACTGGCCCGTGGGTCGACTCTACATAAGTACTTTAACTGCAACAGTTTAATTGGGCTCAAAGATGCTGAGTATCGAGCCAGGGTCTCTATTTGCCGGACGTTATGAGGTTATCCGCTGTATCGGAGCAGGCGGAATGGGGTCCGTCTATCTTGCTTGTGACCCAGAGTATCGCGATTTCTTGGTAGCACTGAAGATCCTCTATCCAGGTATTATTCGCAGCTCAGCGGCCAGAGAACGTTTTCGGAATGAGATTGTCGCGAGCTACAAAGTAAACCACAAAAACGTTGTGCGAGCTTTCGAGTACTTTGATGAGGCGGAGTTCCAAGCTTATGCCATGGAGTATGTAGATGCTGGAGACCTTTCTCAACGCATGGCACCAGACGGTGAACCTAGAAAGCTTGAGGAACGACTGGTGTTAGACTTGTTATTTCAAATTGTAAGTGGATTAGAAGCTATTCATTCCGCTGGCATCGTTCATCGAGATCTTAAGCCTGAGAACATTCTAATCGCACGTGACGGAACGGTTAAAATATCGGACTTTGGTGTGGCTCGTTTGCGCGGTTCGGTAACTCTAACGGCCGATGGCGCTTTAGTGGGAACCCCAAAATATCTATCTCCGGAATACATTGAAAGTGGTGACTCCGATCATCGCGGTGATCTTTATGCGGTTGGTGTGATAGCCTTTGAGATGTTGGCCGGCTATTCCCCGTTTTCTGAGGGCTCAAGAGCCTCGATCATTAAGGAGCGGGTTCAGAAAGATGGGCTTGATTTCTCCAGTTTACTTAGCGAATGCTCTGTAGAGCTTCGCGCCATCGTATCAAAAGCGCTCCAAACAGACGTGTCAAACCGCTATCAGACCGCATCCCAGATGCGTCATGATCTTAATCGGGTGATGCGGGGTAAGAGAGCGGACTTTGCTAATGGAAGAAGTGTCACCGTAGATAAAATTAGCGGAGGTAGTACTAAGACACTCTCCGCAATTCAGAGCGAACTCGATCGTCAGTTGATCAGTGAACTAATCTTTCGAGGTGCAAAACCTCTTCCTGGGCACTCCGCTAGGCGGCGGGAGAAGACCCTTACTGGACTGGTAGCTATACTGTGCGTGGCGGCTCTGATTGCTTCCGCATTCTGGTCTGAGATTATAGGTTCGGTTGGCGTTCGCACAGACCCTTTTCAAGGTTTGAACAAAGGTGCGTATCGCGGGTTGGTTTACGGGATCTATCAAAAGGGAAATAGTTTCCCCATTTATCTGTGGAAAACGGAAGCGCATAACTACGTACTCCTAGGGCTATCTCACTGCGCCGTGGTCGAAAGTCGGCATGGAGTGGTGAATTGCGGCGACCTTACTTTGGAGTTCGAAAGTAATGAAGTTGGTCAGATCTCTGCTGCTGGCTCAGTCGTCGAGCCTGGGTGGGGAGAGACGGGAAAATGGAATTTGGAGAGGATCGATGAATAACGGGTTGTGGGTAAATTTACTAGGGATACTTACCGCATTTTTCCCAGCTGTAGGATTGGCCAATGAGAGTTTGGGTGCCACAAACTTGCTTTCACATATTCCTCCTACGCTATCGACTAAAGATAAAATAGTGGTATCCGTTCCTGCAGATAATTTAACTCAAGCAAGGGTTCTTCAGAGCACAAACTCGGGAGTAAAAATTGTTGCGATGGATCTAAGTCAGGGCGATTTCAGGGCGGAGGTAATCGAGCATGAGTTGCCGCTCTTTAAGTATCGAATTCAAGCCAAAGATGCGGATGGGCAATGGATTGAAACGGGAGACTATCTAGTCGAGAGATCGACTCCGCAGAGTGAATCGGAAAATATTGTTGACAAATTAGATATTGAGTTTGAAGAAAACTTGTCTAAGCTAAAGCAGCTTGAAGGTTCATTGCGTGTTCTTAAATCAGTCCCCGCCGAAAATCTGGCCAAGAATAGAGTTAAAGAGATCGAAAGAGCTAATAATTTCCTGCAAGATAAGGAGGCGGAGCTAAAAGTGCTGTTGGATCAGATAGAAAAATCTAAGGAAGTTAATCCACAAGACACAAAGGGGGCTCTTGTAACTGTTCAACGTAAAGAGTTAGAGCTTGAGGCTCGTGGACTTTTAGATGGAGAGCTCCCGAAATGAGGATAGCCATTACCCTAATTCTTGCAGCTGTTTCGCTTCTAATAACTCAAACGCTCAGCGCTCAAAATTTTGAGGAATACGTCTCTACGGATTATGAGGTTAATAAAGCTTGGTTTGTAATTGTCGATCAAGATAATTCACGAAGTTTTGCTACTTCGTTTGAAAGGCAGGGAAGTCAGATTGTAGTGCAAGGGCATTTAGGTGGGCTATCTGAAAATGCGCTTGTTGGGGCAGCCCTACTCACTGATTCGGGGGAAGTCATTTCAACCAGACTGCATTCACCATGGAGAAGGGAGCAATCTATCGAAACGGGTCGAGAGAAGCTCTCCGAGGAAAAGCGGGTCAGATCCGCCATTCAGGGACAAGTTACGCGAATGAAGCAACTTGAAGGGGAGCTCCATCTTTTGACTCTTGAGAAGCGAAAGCAGGCTGGGCTCGACCAGGTCGACCGGATTTACGAACGCCTCACGCAACTTGAGTCTGAGATAGCTGCCGCAAAGAAAATCGCCGATCTTGACGGCAATTTGTAGTAATTACAATGAGTTAGTTAACGCCGGTGCCGACCAAAGAAGGCCCGATTTCTCTAAAGCCTTGAAATAATACCGCCGATCTTAATCTCTGGGGAAAGTTAGGCGCGGTTCTTTCAGAAGTTTTGTAGTGACGGTTTTCAAAACCAATTTATTGGGAGGGTACTCGCTGTGGAAGAAAAAGTTGAAGTTGAAAGGAATAAAGAGGAAGGCTCAATTGAGCTAATAGTGCTCGGTCTTTTAGCGGCACTGATTGTGGTTCTAGCAATCCCGTATCTTGTAAATATCGGACAAAAAGGGGAGCAGGCGTTCAGCAGGTTGAGCGATAATTTGAATGTCGCAATCCAATAAAATAGTTTGTTGTCTCTTCTTGGTGTTAACAATTGAGAGTCCATCCAAGTCAGATTAAATCATCTAATCGTCACTGGCAGTATCCAGTTATCCTGGCGGTGTTAGGCATTCTTCTAGTATTTAACTTGATGGGCCGTCCAAAAACGATCTCGGTTGGGAGAGCGCCGGCTGAGCGAACAGTTCAGGTTTTAGTCGCTACCCGTTCAATCGAAGCCGGTCAACCATTAGATATCGCGCAGATCAAACTTGAAGCGCGTCCCGTAAGCCTCCTTCCAGTGGATCCAATAACCTCCCCAGAACAGATTAGGAACAAAGTTGCGGCAGGGCCGATTCCGGCTGGATATCCTTTGGCTAGGGCGTTTTTAGCTGATCCCTTGCCGATCCTTCCGGTTCCGGAGGATCAAGCCAAGGTTCAAGCACCAGTGGATCCCGTAGACACTCTTTTAGAGCAGATTAAACACGATACTGTTGCTGTGCCAGTGGCGTTCGCTAGTCAGGCACCAAACCGAGGTGCTCGGATCGCTGTGGCTATTACCGGACAAAACGGGGAAACAGTTCTAATTTTGGACAAAGCCTGGGTGTCTGAATCCCAAGGAAATCGGGCTACTCTTCGAGTTGATCCAGACCGCGCACTGTTTATTGAATCAGCAAGAAAGTTGGGGAATTTAAGCTTTATTGAAATCGCAACCGCAGGTGAGAGTCCGTATAGTGGCCATGCGGTTAATGATATGGATAGCTTGGAACTTGCCTTAGGGGTTCGAAATGTTGCTAAAACAGCTCCGGTGCAAGCCAAAAAAGAGGAGAAAGAGAACGTAAAAGGGTACGCCTGGGTAAGCGGTTCCAAAGTACGAGTAGGAGTCTCAGGTGATGGATCTATGCATATGGTAGACTCAAAAGGCCGAAAGCTTGATAAAAATTTCTCGGAAGGCCTATCTCCGGACAATGACTACGATCCCGAGCGTGAGCAGGTACCGTAGATCGTAATCAATAAAATCTCATAACCGGTCGATACTATAGGGGAATAGTACTCTAAACTAGGACTGCATTGCTGTATGGGTGGGATTTTAAAAAACTTGCAAAAAAGAGGGCGCCCCGGAGGGCAGTCTGGCGGAGGAGCTTCGTCTGCCTATCCCGGATCAACTGGGAATCATCCGGCGGCATCCACCTCGCTACCAAAAGATCCAAGGCAGACTGTGATCGCTTCGACCGAGGAAATTATCGGTGCTGCCGATAAATTGATGTCCGAGTTGCGGGCTGAGTCTCGAATGATCGCCAAAGAGTCCCAAGGTGCTCAACCCATCCCCGCCCCAGAAACTACGGTCGCTCAAACGCGTAGTAAGATTAAACTTGTGCAGCCCGAAGGTAGTGACTCTGGAAGTCGGGTCTCGTTTTCAGATAATAAGCTTCCTTGGTGGATCACCGATTTCATTCCTTCTTCGCCTCAAGTCGATCTTCTAGTCCCAGCTGCACGTGAGGCTTTAAACGAAATTTTGACAGAGCGAACTTCAGCTGCAGAGATGCCGATCGCAGTGAGAAAGGCGGTTAATGCCGCTGCCGTAAAACTTGCCTCGGAAGTGAGGCTTTCAGGGAAAGATATTGAAGATGCAGTTGATGATCTTTTGAGCCTAATGGCGGGGAAGGGACCACTCCAACCCTTGTACGATGATCCGGCGGTGACTGACATATATATGGACGGTTTTAACCGCATTCGCTGCTTACGTCGCGGTCACGCACTTGAAACTCCGTTTAAATTCAGAAGTGTGGAGGAGTATGAATCTTATATTAATGCGACACTCCAGGGCGTCGAGCGCGTTTTGAATCTTAGCTCACCGATTGTTGATGTAGTTTTGAATGACAAATGGCGTTCGCGTGTAAACGCGGTTCACTACTCGGTTCTAGACTCGCGTGAATCCGGAGTCGTGATTCGAATACCGAGATTGCAGCAGATCACTTTCTATGATCTTTTACAAACCAACACCCTCCCACCAACTGTAGCAGCTTGGCTCTCGGAACTGGTTGCTCATGGTGAGGCCAATATCCTAGTCATGGGTCCAACTGGCTCAGGCAAAACCGTTTTCACTACAGCCTTACTTAGTGCTGTATCGTCAGATGAACGGATCTGTACGATTGAAGACGTGCCGGAAATTTTCGTACCAACCGCTCACCTTGAGAAGTTGGTCTCTAGACCGGAAAATGCTCAGGGAAAAGGTCAAGTCGCATTAGAACAGTTACTACGTGCCGCTTTGAGACGAGCTCCACATCGAATAGTCGTCGGAGAAATTCGAGACAAAGAGGCCCCTCTCTTTTTGAAGGCCTTGGAAACCGGTCACATGGGCTCGGTGGCCACCATTCACGCTTTTGCACCACGGGATGGATTGTGGCGCCTACTCGACTTGGTGTCAGCCTATGAGGATTCACCGCAAGAGAGCATTCAGCGTCGTATCTCGCGTAGTGTCAATGTGCTGATCTCGATGCAGCGCGTCAATGGCCGTCCATGTTTGATTGAAGTTGCGGAAGTGCTTTCACC
>CAZJXY010000218.1:0-6360 GCA_964549925.1 uncultured Bdellovibrionales bacterium
ATGGGATTGGGGAGAAAACCGCGGCTGAGATCGCAAAATACCTTTGTCTAAATGCGAATTGAGATTACTAGATGGCAAAAGTGTCAGGCCTTCTACCGATTTGGCGATCTTTTGCCTAGTTGACCAGGCGCTCTGTCGTAGCAGAATCGAGGACTTGCGCATTTCATGTAAGTCTTATATAATATTTTACATGGCACAGCTCAATTTACAAATCACCAAACAATTCGCCGCTGCGCTAAAGCGCTACATGAAAAAAAGCGGCATAAAGAAAAAGTCTGAGGCCGTGCGACGCGCCGTAATTGAAGCAGCGCAGCGTCTGGAGAAGACTCGCCGCAAAGCGGCATTTTCAGAGTTACTTGGCGCGGGGCTTAGGGCACCTCTCAACCAATCTCCCAAATTTAAAAGTGACGCTGATCTATGGTCGTAGATACCTCGGCAGTCCTAGCCTTGCTCTTCAATGAAAAGCACGGACCCTGGGTAGTTGATAAGCTAGAGAGCTATACTGGGGAACTATTGATGAGTACGGTAAACTTAGCTGAAACTCTGATCCGAGTAAGAGATCGACAACCTCGACTAGGATCCCAACTCGAAGATCTGCTTTTAGATATGCCGGTGCGATTTGTACCGCCCTCATTATTAGAGGCTAAAGTAGCAGCAGACGCGCGCATACGGTATAGTATTAACCTTGGCGACTGCTTTGCTTATGCCTTAACTAAGTCTGAGAAGAGCTCGCTATTGACTCTAGATCGTGATTTTAAAAAAACTGACGTAGACTGGATTATGCCGTAGGAAGATCATCGCTTAACTAATGAATGGTACGCTTCGGCGCTCTGTTTGCCCAATCTAAGCAACGCCCAACAGCTGTCTCCAATTCTGGGATGTAACCAATCTGAATCTGATTAAACCTGAGGCTCTTAATCTCGCTATCCCTTTCGACTGCACTCATTAATACCCCGAGGCAGTCATAATCGAAAGGCAACCTTCGAGCACTATCACACAAGTAAAAATGAGGCTTAGTTACCTGTTTCTCTACCATAGAAGAGAGCATAATAGTATCGAGCTTATGAAAAAATCCAACTAAACCAGCTGAGATTGCTACAGAGGTGCGCCTCGGAGACTGCTCAGCCAGACACCGAGCAAGTTTAATCTCCCCGCGCTTAAGTTGTGAAATTTGGGTTATCGCTTTTGTGGAGAAGGCCTGGTAAATGCGACCAAAATAATCATATCCACAAAAATCCTGAAGAAGTCGAAATTGGAGATAGATAGACGTTCCGAGTAAGAGAAGTGTGAGCATTACCCGCCGACTTGCAAAGTAATCCCATCCTTGCGGTCGACTTAAGAGAAACAACAGGACACTCAGCGCAAAAGCAAAAAGTAGTGCGTATCTTGGAGGCCACATCAATCCAAAAGTTGAGAGCGGAAGTGGAAAGTGAGCAAGAGCAGCAATGATTCCCACGACTAAGATTGGAATAGATAACATAAGAATCGCCAACAAGTCCCTTACGCCGACCCACTGTAATATACACAATAAAAGCGCTGAGCTTAGCACCGACAACCGCCAAAATATCTCCCGCACCTCTGCCCTACTTCCATCGTTCGTTAGAATCAGTTGAATATTTTGTAAGGCCTGACTGACTCTAATGTCTCCAGCAGGAGCAAATATATTAAGAATCAGCATTCCAAGACTAAATATTATGAGGTAACGACCTACGATCCAAAGGCACTCAGACAACCTCAACTGGACTGCCTTGGTTCTAAACCAGAGATAACCAAGCTCGATACAGCAACATAAAACTGCTCCATCCTGCCGAACCAAAAGCATCAAGACCATAAACACATAACGCCACGCGGATTGAGCCAAGAGAGCTGCAGCAAATCCCAACGCTAGAGGCGGATAAAGTAGCTCCGGGTGCCAACCGTAAATCGGATCATCAAAAAGCCAAAGTCCGACCGGACCAAATGCCAACACTAAGACCATCACAACCGAGGAACCCGGAAGTTTTTGCTTGATGACCTGATGCCACAAGAAGGCAACAGATAAGGCATAGATCACCCCTGTAAAAGCAACCAGCCCGTAGGCTCCAAAGTCAGCCGTAAATGGATATGCAAGAAAGATTATAAAATTGTTGTGAAGCCAAGACCCAGCTCCCCTACTATTTTCCCAAAAGATTGGCCTTCCTTCGAAAATACTCCTTGAGGAAGTTACAAAGTTAAATAAATCCGAGGTGTACTCTAGCTTATCGATTAGATTACACTTAAAAATTACCCAGAGGATGATAACTGCAAGACTTACTGCAAAACCCAGAAGTGAGAGAAAGACCCCTCGACGATCAATCACCTAGACCTCAACCCTCGCCGTAACCTCATGCTCGGCAAAGGCCTCATGCAGTGTTCGCACGGCCACTTCACAGTACTTCCTAGGAATAATCACTGAGACCTTAATTTCAGAGGTCGAGATCATCTGCACCGTAATATTCTCGTTAGCCAGAGCCTTAAACATCCTAGCTGCAACCCCGGAGTGGAACTTCATCCCTACTCCAACGATAGAGACTTTGGCGATATCACGCTCAAGCGTCACCCCGTTTGCTCCAATCTCTGGAACAAGCCTTCTCATAATCTCTAATGATTTAGCGCTCTCGTCATCCGGAACGGTAAAGCTAATATCTGTTACCTTTCCGTCAAAACCGGTTTGAGTGATCATATCAACAAAGATCTCATCTTCAGCCAATGCTGAGAAAACTTTACTGATTGAATCAGCACCTGCCGGGATCTTACTTAATGTAATCTTAGCCTCATCCGTCCTATAGGTAATTCCAGTTACCACCGGCTTTTCCATAAGCTCCTCCTCTTTTACAATCCATGTTCCAGGCCCGGGCTCGAAAGTAGATAGCACAACGAGCGGCATCTCATAGGCCATAGCAAAATAAACTGATCTTGGATGCAAAACCTTTGCGCCAAGGCTTGCCATCTCTAGCATCTCTTCGTGGCATACCCTTGGTAAAAGCCTTGCATTTTTGGAGATGCGCGGATCGGTTGAATACACTCCCTTAACGTCGGTGTAGATATAACAAGTTGCTGCCTTCACAGCGACTGCAACCGCAACTGCTGTGATATCGGATCCGCCCCGCCCTAAAGTGGTAACATCCCCTTCAGGATCGATCCCTTGAAACCCGGCTATTACCGGGATCATTCCAGCATCCAAAGTTGCCTGAATGCTCTCAGCATTGATCCCTTGAATCTGCGCTTTGGTATGGCGGTGACTGGTTGCAATCTTTGCCTGAAATCCGGTCATGCTTTTTGCCGGGATACCCATTTTGATTAAGGCCATCGCCACTAACGCGGTTGAAACCTGCTCACCGGTAGCTACCATAGCGTCAAGCTCGCGCTCATCTGGATCCTCAACGCATGACTTTGCAAGTGCAATTAAGCGATTTGTCTCTCCGGCTATGGCCGAGACTACTAAGACGACACGATCGCCTGTGCGCTTAATGTGCTCAGCCGTAAGCTTTGCGACATTATGAATGCGCGAAATGTCGCCAACAGATGTGCCGCCGAATTTCTTTACAACTAGAGCCATACATTAGAATTCGCCCGAGAGATTACTTTTTGAAGCGCAAAGCTATATTTCTCGGCGAATCTCCTCCCGCTGATACCAACTAAGCAAGATTATATTCTTCCTCTCTCGAAATATCAATTCTGATAATCAGCCCCATTTGCAGGATTAAATTGTATCGTACGTACTACTTGACAACACGTACGTTCTAGATATATCATGTTAGTTACTACGTTTTAAACCCTTCTGGATTGAGTGCTAATGAAAATTTCCGCTTCACAGTTACGTAGCGATATTTATAGAATCTTAGACCAAGTGTTGGATTCAGGAGTTACCGTGCGCATCGAAAGAAGGGGGCGCATCATTACAATATCGCCTGACGATCGCCCCTCACGTCTTTCTCGTCTTAAGAAGCGCAAGTGTATCAAAGGCAACCCTAAGGATTTGATTCATCTGGATTGGTCAGATGAGTGGAACGAAAGATGAAGGTGTATTTAGATACTCACGTATTGGTTTGGTTATATGCAGGTGAACTTTCCCTCCTCTCAAAGCGCGCTAGATCGTTAATCGAAAGCTCCAATTTACTTATTTGTCCAATGAACTTACTGGAGTTGGAGTATTTAAAGGAGATCGAAAAGATCTCATCTAACGCTAAAGAAATCCTCTCGATGCTGCAAGCAACTATTGATCTACAAGTGTCGGACGAGTCTTTTGAGCAAGTTATTATCTCTAGCCTAAAAGAAACCTGGACCAGAGATCCATTTGACCGAATCATGGTAGCGCAAGCTCGTATCAGGAATCTTGCTTTACTTACCAAAGATCGTTCAATTCATAGACACTATGCCGCAGCAACTTGGTAATTAATCAATCGATCTATTATCTTTTGATCAAAGCACCGGAAACTTCCTTATTCCACTGCAAGACCACATTTCGAGGTGATTCCGCTCCCACTAAGGCCAAGTGATCCGAATTATAATCTTCCGGGATCAAAATCTCGATTCTCAGATCGAGGCTCTTTTCCAACTCCTCAAATTTGTCTACCCACTCGACCATCCGGATCGTATCTGGAGAAACCGGCTCAGAAAGCTCCTCTGGAAGTTGGTTGAGGCGGTATAGATCCCAGTGTTCAATAATTTTTAGATCTTTATTACCAAGCACCGAATAAAGATGCTCAACCACAAAGGTTGGAGATGAAACTGGCTCTGCGCTACCCAGAGCCTTAACCAAACTGCGGGTGAATGTAGTCTTTCCCGCCCCAAGCTCCCCTACCAAGCCGATACCCATCCCCGGAGATACCTGCTTTCCCAGTTCCAATGCTAACTGTTCTAACTCGGCTAAATTGCGGATCTTGATCTCTCTGGTGTTAGACATCGTTAACCTGGATAACACTGAGGCAGTACTTCAATCAGTTGCGAAGCAACAATCGGTTTATTACCTCTGTTTGTGGCAAGCTCTGCCGCCTTTGCGTGAGCGAGAACGCCGATACAGGCTGACATCTCTAAACTCGCTCCTTGAGCGATGGCGGAGGCTATTACACCTCCCAATACATCACCGCTTCCTGCAGTGGCAAGAAACGGGTTAGCATAATCAAGCACCCAGCCTCGATTTTGGGACGGGGAATACACCACCGTGCCGGCACCCTTCAAAACCACTACAGCCCCGCTGATTTGCGCCAGCTGCTTGGCTGCGGCGTATCTGTCCGATTGTACTTTTTTAGAATCGATCTTTAATAGGCGGGCTGCCTCTCCCGGATGGGGGGTTAATACACAATTCTTTAGATCCGATCTTTGATCCAAGTTTAGAAGATTGAGAGCATCGGCATCCAAGATCAAGGGCTTTGACTCCCTGGCTTGAAGAATTTCTGCGACAAGATTGCCAGTCTCCGCTGCTGTTCCAAGACCCGGCCCAAGTAACAACACCGAAGCTCGTTTGATGCTCTCTTTCAACGCCGCAAAATGAGCCGAACGAAGCTCGCTCTCCGAATTTCCGAGCGGAACTCGCATCAGCTCTGCTGGAATGTCCGGATATTGCACCCCACGTAAGGTCGAAAGGCGTACCAACCCTGCTCCAAACTGAAGCGCTGCAAATGCTGCGAGTACCGGAGCCCCTGGCATACTTTCAGAGCCGCCAATCACCAATAGATCTCCGAAATCACGCTTATGTGAAGCCAATCTTCTTGGAGGAAAACCAGCCAAATCCTCAGATAGGAGCTGAAACTGAGCTGCGGGGGTGCATTCTATGCCGATATCGATCACCTCAATCTCGCCACAGCACTCCCTGGCCGGATACTGCAGCATTCCGAGTTTGATCGCTTGAATCGCAACAGTTAAATCCGCAAAGACCACATCTTTATCAACCGTTCCGGTATCTGGATCAATTCCACTAGGAATATCAACGCTTAAGGTGAACAATTTTTCTCTGTACTGAGAGTTTGCCTCAGAAAGTGCCTTAATTATCTCGAGCACCGCCCCTTTAGGGGCTCCCTTAGAGCCCGTTCCAAGTAGCGCGTCCACAACAAAGGAAGAGTTTCCAAGCGCTCTAATCAAACTCTGCGATGTAATCTTTGGGTATCCCCCCAGATTGCCCGGACCATCAATACAGGCGATCACCTTTTCCGGATCGCTCAACTTTTGACACAGTTTTTCTAGCTGGGTTTTAAAATCCTCCGAATACCGATCGGCAGAGGCGATTAGCACAAGTTCCGGGATCTCTCCGGACTCCACCAACAGCCGCGCCACCACCAGACCATCCCCACCATTATTGCCCGGCCCACAAAGTATTACCCCGGAATTGGTTTTATTGAGTTT
>CAZJXY010000219.1:0-6348 GCA_964549925.1 uncultured Bdellovibrionales bacterium
AACCTCTCTCTCCCAAGGAGACCAACAGATGGCCATTCAACTTTTGAGCTACTTTAAAAAGGTTCTAGATCAGATTCGCTCCTCAGAAAGTGGATTAATGAATGATGCCAATCTTCAAGAAGACCACGCTATGCTTGAAGAGTATATCCGTGCACTGCAAAGTAATTCTTTAGGAGCCAATGAATATGCCTACCTTTCGGACTCAATGCACTATGCAGCGTACTTAAAGGTTCTTCCTAAACCGGTTTTATTTTAAATCAGTGAGTTGTTATGAAAAGAATATTAGTAATAATCGCAATTCTAATATGCGCCTCAAATGTTCTAGCTTCAGAGGGAAACGGTTCTCCGGAAAGTGGCCAGGTACAAATTTCCCTTCCCGAATATCAGGCTTTAATAGAAGCCTCGCGTAAAACCCCCAAGCAAGCCCCGGCTGGATATGCGCTAGGAGAGGGTAGGGTAGCAGTGCAAGTAATCAGTGATGGCTCGCGAAGCTCGGCAGCGGTCTCGGTAAATTTAGGTATCAAGGTGTTAGAAAACGAGTGGACATTAGTCCCAATACTTCCGCCGGGCGTGGCGCTCCGCTCTGCAGCAGTTTCAGGAAGGGAAGTGGAACTAATCCGCACTGACGAGGGTCTGCATTGGGGTGTTAAGGAAGCTGGCTCTTATCAGATGATCTTAATCTATAGCGTTGACGCTGAAAAGTTTGAAAACGGTTACTCCCTTCCACTTCCGCTGCCTAAAGCCTCGGCCTTAAATTTTACCGCTACTCTCCCCGGAAAGGGGCTTAATGTATCAGTCATCCCGGCGGTAAATGTGAAATCTATCAGTGCAGCAGACACTACCACTGTTACAGCTTCCATCCCTGATGCGCATGGCGTCCAACTTTCCTGGCACCAGCCCGCTAAAGATGGATATCTAATCAGCCGCGCTGAGTATCAAGGAGAAGTTAATGATAAGGCCTGCCACTTTAGCGCAGCTTTTGAAGTGGAGTTATTAAATAGCGAGGCGCTTTCAATCCCACTATTTTCATCGAATGTAACCTTAAGCGAAATTTTACTGGATGGGAAAAGAATTCCGCTTGGAATAGAGAACGGATTCTTTACAGCGATTCTTCAAGGCAAAGGCGCGCATAAGGTTCAAGTCCAATTTGAGGTACCAATCAGGCGCGCTGAAGGTCCACCGGCTATAAATATGCCCTTACTATCAATACCAATTTCAAAGGTTGAGCTCTCTCTCCCAGGTAAGAAAGAGGTCAGTATCTCATCGGCTTCCAGTGTGGCACATCGCATACTGAACGAGCGCACAATCGCTACAGCCTTTGTGCCGATGGGGAAGGAATTGAACCTTTCATGGACAGAGGCGGTTCCGGAGGAGATAAAGCTTGAACTGCGCGCCAATGCAAGTACTTATCATTCAGCCTATGCTGAAGAAGGGGTTTTATCGTTGCATGCCATCATTGGATACGAAATTACTCGTGGAAAAACCAGCCAACTTGAGCTTGAAGTTCCAAAGGGTGTGGAGATAAATAAGATCTCTTCCACCTCGGGTGCAATCGCTGATTGGAAACTCTCCAAGTTAGAGAAAGAGAGTTACGATATTGTGACTGTTTATTTGGATCGCGCCGTGGATTCAAATATTCAACTTGAGATCTCTTATGATCGCGCTTTAGGCGCTGAAGGACGGGATAAGTTAGCAATCCCGCTGGTTCGAGCTCACGATGTGCAACGTCAACGCGGGATGGTGGCGCTGCTTTCGAGTAAAGAATTAACGCTAAAGCCACTACAGGAGCAGAATTTAACCAAGGTTGGTGAAAATCAACTGCCACCTTTTGTGCGTGAGCAGATTAAGATGACTGTTGCGCATACTTATAAATATGCTGAAGGCGATCCGAATCTCCTTGTGCAAGCTACTGCGCCTGAAAAAAAGCAGGGTAAGTTTGATGCTGCCGTGCATACCTTAGTCTCGCTTAGTGATGTAACAATGCGAGGCTCCGCCGGGGTTGAGGTAAATGTTAAATCTGGCGGCATTGAAGAGCTGCAATTTGAGTTACCGGTAAATGTAAACGTCTTAAGTTTAACCGCCCCATCCTTAAGAATATATAATGTGAATACAAAAGATGGTGTTCAACTTGTAGATGTGCAGTTTACTCAGGAGATGGAAGGTCAGTTTAGAATCGAGGTAAACTACGAATACATCATGGGGGATAAAGAAGCCGAAACAAAAGTTCCAACTCTCTTAGTGCGCGGCGCAGAAGTTGAGCAGGGAAAGATTGCAGTTGAGGCTTTAAGTGCGGTTGAGGTGCAGGCATCCTCGGCCAAGGCTGTATCTTCACTTGAGCTAAGTGAACTACCACAACAGTTAATATTAAAAACGACTAATCCGATCTTATTGGCCTATAAATATGTGCGCACTGACAACCCTTTTGATTTGGCCTTAAAGATCACAAGGCACCGCGAGATTGAGATTCAAGCTGCTGCAATTGATACGGCAACTTACCGTACCTTGATAACCAAGGATGGAATTGCCGTTACCGCAGCAAGATTCTTAGTGCGAAACACGCGTCAGCAGTTTTTGCGTGTGAAACTTCCCATAGGTTCAAAGGTCTGGGCAACATATGTAAATGGAAACGCAGAGAAACCTGCGATCAATGACGCGGGAAATGCAAAGGAAACTAGACCAGAGATATTAGTAAAGGTAATTAATTCTTCGCAGGGTTTCCCGGTTGAAATTATTTATCAAACGCCGCTTTCTAGACTTGGGTATTTTGGCATGGCGAGTGCCAGCTTGCCGCAGCCTGACATGATAGTGACAAACACCAATTGGGATCTTTTTCTGCCTGATAACTTCTCATACGGCAGAGCTATAAGTAATATGGAATTAAGTTCTGGAGCCAGTTTTGTTTCCGGTGAAGTAATGCGAAACGAGGTAGCGCGGTTCGCTGCTGATAATAGCATGCAAAACATCTTGCCGCTTCAGATCTCAGTTCCAACCCGTGGTGTAAAATTTAGCTTTGAAAAGCTCTATGCTAATCAGGCCGATGAGGATCCGTATGTCTCAATTCCGTATGGATCAAAGCTAGGAGCAGGATTCTCTCAGCTACTGGTTGTATTTGGCACAACCTTAATCTGGATCGCTTTAGCAGCGTTTGCCGGGTTACTTCCTAAAGTTGGAAGAAAGATCGCTGCAATTCTGCTTGTATCTGGAATAAGTCTAGTTACAAGCATGGTAGTGTACTTAGGTGTAAGTTATACCGCCTCATTAGCCACCTCGCTAATTATTGTTGCTTTACTTGTAGTCTCTAAGCAGCGGAATTTACGCTTGGCGACACAGTAAAAAGAATGTTTTGAAAGAGGAAAGTTAATGCAGGTTGCTTATATGAAATACATACTTACCCCCCAGTCGCTTGCCCTATCTATCCCAAGTCTAATGCTAATGATTGCACCTCTATGCGCTCATGCGGATAGCTACCCTGGCAGGCTAATTTCGGTCGATCTCCAAGATACCGATATGGATAATTTTCTACGCATCGTAGCCGAGGTTTCCAACATGAACATAATTCAGATTGAACCTATCAGAGATAAAGTCACCTTCCGGGGGATCGATCGCCCTTGGGGAGTGATTCTTGATACCGTACTTTCCGACCACGGCGGTTACAAGGTTATTGAAGGCAATGTAATTAAGACTTACCCGCTTAAGCCCGGGGAATTGCAGCCGCCCAAGGCCGAAGAAAAAGTTTATAGCGGCAAGTTAATCAGCCTTGATCTGCAAGACACCAACTTAGACAATGCTTTACGAATTCTCGAGGAGGCTTCAAATCGAAAATTTTTAGGCAGAGACTCGCTTAATCTTGAAGCGACTGTGACCTTGCGCTTAATTGATGTTCCATGGGATCAGGCGCTTAGTATCGTTTTGGAGCAGGTCGGAGCAGCGGCGGAAAGTAATAGCGAGAGCACACGCATTGTTGCCGCCAATAGAGCAGATTAACCGCAACCAAACGATGCCTGCTTAGCTAAGCTGGGCTGCAGTCCAAAATAGAGATCTCAGGCACCACTCTCATCGCTCCAATCAGCAAACTGAGACTAACTCTCGAGTCGTGAGTAGCGTAAGAAAAGAGGCGCTCCATAAGGGATTGACAAAATGAGGATAAACCAGTGATAGTCGAAAAGTGCCTGGCGCTAACTTTAAGTGCTTGGCTCTCCCTTGAGGTAACCAATAACCCCTTTGTGTTCGGCTATGCAGCTCCGAGCCTAGTTCGAATCTTTCTCGGGAAGCTAGTGCTCGTTTCAGGGGGTGGACTCGCGAAGGCTTAATCAGTTACCAGATATGGTTTTAGTCGACATCCGCCCATGAAAGTAACCCCCTTAGCAACCTATCTCGACCCAACTCACCAGAACTCGAAGAGCAAACGTCTCCTCGCTCTTTTTTCAGTCGAGTCACGTCGGCTATTAGTTAGAGTTATCAAAAGGAGGGGCGATTTTGTCGTCGAATGAATAATCTCGGAAGGCCCAAGTGATGTTTCCCCAACTTATACATAATCAGATTCAGAAACTACATCATCAGTTGACCATCCGCGGCTCGCTCGATTGGGAAATTAATGTAGGCCTTGGTTGTTCTGATCTTGTAAGTCTTGAGAGCTTGCCCGGTTTTATCCCTTTGAGCTTTATCTTGACTGAGGATGAGGAATTTTTCTCCCATCGTGGATTTTCTAAGAGAGCCTTTCTCCATAGGCAGCTGCTATTTCTCACTGGTAAATCGGGTTTTGGAACTGGCAGCACAATTTCTCAACAACTAGTCAAACAGCTTTTTCTCAGTGTTCATAGATCGATTCATGGCAAGTTATTGCAGCTTATTTATAGTTTCTGTCTAGAGCGTGAGTTTAATAAGGAGCAGATTTTAACGATCTATCTCAATTCCGTTCGGTTAGGGAACGTAGTTTTTGGTCTCAAAAATGCGGCGCGCATCTACTTTAAGAAGAGTCCAGCTGCTCTTAAATTGACTGAAGCGCTATTTCTTGCCTATGCCGTGCGCAGCCCGATGGTGATGAATCGAAATCTGGTCAATCGAAATCTACCCGAGCCGTTAAAACAGTTTATGCGCATTAAACTATTTGAGCTGTTCTTTTTCTATGTTTCTGCGTACGGAATTAACTCTCTCAAGAATTTTGAGGGGTATTCATTCGCTCAAGTTAGAGAGGCTTTCAAGCAATATCCTGGGCGCAAAACTTACCAAAAATACGATCGCAGCACATATTTTGAGGTGGAGTGGTTGGTGAAAGATCATCTGGCCGACTTTTTTAGTTGGTACAATAATTACATCCCTGAACCAAATCCCGAGGAGCCCAGTTTAAATTTGGAGATAATGCAACTCGAATTTGGTAATGAGCGCTCTAGTTCACGGTGATTCGACGCGTTCTACAATAAATTTGGTTACTCTGTGATACCGATTTCTCATTTACTCCACATCAAAGCAGAGGATTCAATTGAACGAGGTTCGTTTGAGCCATGTGCGGCCGGAATTTAGCGCGCCGGAAGACGATAGGGTGGATCGCCGCCAGCTGCAACCAAACACATCCACTCAGCAAATACTGAATACTCTCTTAGCACGCTCTCCTTTTTGAATCTTATTTGAACATAATCGGCGGCATTACTTCTTTGAGTACGAGCATAATTTTCATCGTCTTTGAGCAACTTAACTGATTCCACAATAGTTCTAGGATGATTAGCTTCCAAATATTCACGACGATGGTAAATTGATAAGCCATAGCATGCAGCCGATGAAGTTATCACTAAACTCCCAACCGCAAGCGCCTCCAAAAGTTCAATATTATCATAACGATTCGAGTCATCGACAAAGCATGAGATCTCAGGAAGCTCTCCCGCCAATCGCTCAACACCATCTATTGCGAGTGAACCAAGACCGGAGTACCAGATTAATAGATTAGGATAGCTTTCGCGCAATGCATCAATCGAATCCTTTGCCCGTTTAAGCGCCGTGGCATTACTCCAATTTCCGAAAAAACAGATCGAATTTACAAGTAACTTCTCAGAAGCGTCGGTTGGCGCCATAAAAGGTTGAACTAGAGAGGACGATAACGACTGAGATTTCCCCAACTCAAAAGTGGCTTTGCGCCCCTGCGCTGTCGTACATACAATACTAAGACAACGGCCTAGGCTTTTTTCCAAACTCGTCCTGCCAAAAAGCTGCGCAGCAGCCTCCCAACTTTGTGCGCCCTCGTGTAGGAAGCAGATCCGCTTTGCGTTGGGGCAAAAGATTGAGATCTCTCTTTCCGAGAGTAGCAGTGTATCCGGAGCATCGCATACAACTAAGTTAATGCTGTGACCATTTAAT
>CAZJXY010000220.1:0-6315 GCA_964549925.1 uncultured Bdellovibrionales bacterium
ATTAGTTACGACTAAATGGGCTTGGCCGGAATTCTCCGCGATTTTTTGCAATAAAAGGTCAGCGCGCCTAAGTGCATCTGCATGCTGGACGATATATAGAATTGCTCCCACAGCCCTTAGTGTAATCGCTAGGCGTTCAGGATAAAAGACATAATTCCAAACCAGAGGCTAACTAGAGAACACTGCCGGGTGCTGGTCTTGTGTAAGAAACTCCGCGATAGAAGCTCTTCAATAAAGGGATAAATTTCTTTTTTAGCTGTGACTGAATCGATTTAAACAATTTAAGCGCTAGTTCAATAAGTTCTTGCGTGAAACGTGGCTTAATAAAGTAAGACCAGGGAAAACCAATACCGCCAGACAGCCGGTATGATTCGTGTTTTAAGTTAGAAATTAAAACCTCCTAACTCTCCCAGTGCCAACACAGTTGATGCAACCTGATGTATTGGATTGCACTTTATGCAGGTATCGTTTTAAATTATGCAGCTCGTAATGTGAGTAACTACCTTATTTAATTTATTGTAATTACGCAAAGATGTATTTAGGTGAACCTCCCGATCGAGAGGATTGCTCGTCGCAAGTAAGCCCCGAATCGAACCAGACGTTGGTAGACAGTCAGCGGCCAGTAATCACGATGCTGACGCTTAAGGAGAAGTCGAAATTTACCATCGTTCCATCCCCTATGCGTAGACAATGGATCGACCGTTTTCCTCTCAAAGCGCCGTATAAGTGTTTGCCGATGAATATCGCTTCGCAATATGGGTGGGCAATACTTAACCCAGTGCGCTTTAGCGCATCGTGGGACGGTGGAAATTCTAGTCAGGCAATCCAAATTGCAGGAATTCCAGATTACGTGAATACCAAGCTCGGAGGCGGTATTATTACTTTTGAGTTTGACTTTTGTTTCAGAACCTCGCCAGGTTGGAATCTTTGGCTTAGAGGGCTCCCAAACTATTTCATCGATGGCGCTCACCCGTTGGAGGAGATAGTTGAAACCGACGGGCTTCCCTTTACAGCGACTATGAACTGGCATCTGACTCGAAAAGGAGAGACGCTCGAATTTAAAAAGGACGCTCCGATCTGTTTTATTACTCCAGTAGCCCGAGGCCAAATCGAGCGATTCCAAACTTTGCGCGAAGAGCTTAGCACCCACTCGACGCTGGCCGAAAAGTATCAGAGGTATAAGTCCTCACGTATGCAGTTTCTCGAAGAGGAACGCAGTCTTCGCCGAAGCCCGACAGAATGGCAGAAGCACTACATGCGCGGGATGTTAGACGGAGAGAAACTGAATCAGAACCCACCGCAAAGTTCTATTGTATTGGAGAGTTTCGATAAACCGGCCGAACCGAATAACAATAATTCTAAGAATTGAAGCGATGTCTAAGACTCCGCTAATGCGTAACTCGAATGTCCAATCATTCAAATTGGGAGAAGATGTTGCCCTTCTGCATAAACGCCCAGGAGTTTATTATCGCTTAAACCAAGTTGGTGTAGCTATCTGGGAGGAAATGGGGCAATTGCGTTCTAGCGAGCAGCTGGTTAATTCTTTGCAAGCAGATTTTGAGAGTCCGCCGAGAGAAATCTTTGTGGACATAAATGATTTTTTCTTTTTGAGTTGCAAAAATTAGATCTTGTCGAATGCAGGAGCGTATAGTTTCAGTCGATAATTTATCTCAGGAACTACAGCTCCTATGCGAGGCTGTGCGCAGGTATGTTTGCACTGAGGCTGCACCGAATATAGCCTCAAACGAAAGGGCTGAAAGACTCGTCGCTAATGTCGATCCTCGGCGTCTGAAAATACTTTCGGCACAACATGGGACTCACGGTATTCTTGCAAATTATTTGGAGGAGTTTTTCCCAGATTCGCCTCTAGCTTCAGAATATATCAATGCCAGACTAGAGTACGCAGTTAAAAATCTTGCTTTAAGAGCTATCCAGGAGAATGTACTTGACTCCTTGCAACGCGCTGGCTTTTCCCCAGAGGTGCTAAAAGGCAGGATGCTCTTGCAGAGATTTTATGATTCAGAAGGGGCTAGGCTGATAAGAGATTTAGATTTGGATATTAAGCTCGAAGCGTGTGAGTGGTCTAAACTTAAGGATTGCTTGAGTCAAATAGGGTATACCCCCGCGCACATACTAAGCGATCTGCACTGGCAGTCGCTAATCTCAAGTGGTGCAAGCATCGTCTTTATTCCGACGAAAGATTTCTCATATGGAAACATTTTTAGGGAATCAATTAAACTAGATCTGCATTTTGCTAAGCCGGACAATTTCCGCTTTGTTGCTGGGGTGCAAGGAAACCTATTAGGTGCAGACGAAGCGTTGCTGCTTTATTTGATAGAACACGCCTCTAAACATACATTCTTTCGTCTGATCTGGTTAGTGGATATCGCTTTACTTATAAATCAGTCTGGCGCGCTGCCTTGGTCTAAGCTAAGCGAACATACTGAAGCTTTTTACGGTTTGCGATCGCTTGATTATTGCGCTGAACTTTTAAGATCGATCGGAATTGCCACACCTCACGAACGGAAAGTTGTGACAGGCTTTATCGGCTGGCGCGCACTTCGCTATATAGTTGCCCGCTGGGATCGAGTAACGTCTCCGGTAGAGTTTTTTCCGCGCAATATTTTTCTTCACTTACATCAATGCGATAACTGGAGAAGACGCTTTTACTATCTGCGCTGGAGAATTTTTGAACTTTCGGAGAAAGACTATATTCTCTCAGGCGCCATGGGCGAGTCAGCCTGGTTTAACTACATGTTTCGCATCGCACGGTTGGGGATCCAGAGATTAGTCAGACTTTTCACTACCACTATAGGAATATGGAAAAAACCTACCGTCTATTCCAAAGCACAGTAAGAAGTAATGTTGAGCTCTCACTGCCCGAGGGAGTCGGAGAGCTTAATATCTTCGATGTGTCCATCTGTTTAGACCCAAAGCTTGAGTGTGCTCCAACTGCGTCTCCTATCTTCGAGCGCTGCGCTGCTGGAATTCGTATGCAATCCAATATTCTTTGCGCTCTCGTTAGCGAAACTGGTAATAGCGTTCGGTTGTATCCAATGCCAGGAGTTGGGAAAGAATTGCTTACCCTTGGCTTTCTTGGGGGAATTCTGCAGACAGTGCTGTTTTTTCGGGGGATGTTGCAGCTCCACGCCAGCGCGATTTGTGATGATAACGGCGCGACATGCTTTTGCGGCGTCTCAGGAGCGGGCAAATCAACCACAGCGGCGCTGTGCGTGAGAAATGGATTTCGACTCATCGATGAAGATCGCCCGATCGTAGGTATGATGAACAGCCAACCGTATGTCTTTGGGAATAATCATCACTTTTCGCTACTTGCGGATGTCACTAAGCGTTGTCTGGGCAAGGATTGGGTAGCACAGGGTATCCGGTATGGTGCTCGTGGCGTGGCGAAAGAGAGCTATTTACCGGGTGCGAGATCGCTCGCGGCAAGTGCCCCGCTTAAAAGAATTGTATTTTTGCGAAACGATCTACCGCCGGGGATACACAAATGCTCTGGGGCGCTAATGATTCCCAATATCATTGAAAACTTGATAATAGGGTCGTGGATTCAAATTCATTATCCCGATCGAATGTTTGAATTAATTGAAAAATGCTTCGAGGGAATAGAACTTCTGGCAATATCTAGACCTAAAGCTGTACAATGGTGGCCAGAGGTTGAAGGATTATTTTCACCCAATGCACCAGACAGCCTTGTATAACCCTATTTTTTTTGTAGTAATATTTTATAAATTCTGTATATCTTTATGATAATCAAATAGGTGAGGTAATTCGGTGACTGAAGATTCTTCAAAAAAATCGATAAATAGTCCG
This sequence comes from uncultured Bdellovibrionales bacterium, assembly GCA_964549925.1. GTDB lineage: Bacteria > Bdellovibrionota_C > UBA2361 > UBA2361 > J135 > CAZJXY01. The sequence goes on from CAZJXY010000220.1 coordinate 3,832, forward strand.
GGCAATGAGGGTAAGGCAGAGGAGTTGTCCGGCGTTTCAAAGCCGTGCGGCGATAGTTTGAAACCGAAGAAACAATATCAGACTCCCAAGATTGAAAAAATCGGAAATGTTTCTGACTTAACCAAGCCATTATTAGGTGTAAAACCCCCTTAAAGCGAGCGAAACTAGATTGAACAGTGAATTTGATCTTGATTTGCCAAATTCGCACCGCTCTTATTTCTGAGGAATTGGACTTGCGCTTAAGATGCGAAAACATCGCCCTAATGATTGAGGCCATCTGCACAGCTCTTTTCGTGAGAGTTATGGCGCGTTTTTCAACCGGGACTATTACAAGACTAGCGCATCGAAAGTCTTTGGGAAGTTGGAAGAGTTTTGGCATAAAGCGGATATTGCGCTCTTATTATCGATGCGAGCGGCTCCTCGGGCAATCCAGTTGTCTAATGAGCTCAGTCACTATTCATTTGATGCTTTTAAGGCACGGAATACCAAGTAAGGTTGCTTTTGGCGGTACTTTTGCGCCGAATAAGGAATTTGCTGCGCATGCTTGGGTGGAAGTTGAGGGATCTAATTTAATCGATCATAGCGTCGCTCCTCAATTTGTGAAGTTTAGCAACGGATGAACGAACTTGTAATGGGGTGTCTATTGTTATTCAGCATTCAACAAGCGGCAAAGACACGACTTACCAACAGAACCGTAAATGGCAGCTGAGCGCGGCTGGGAAGATATTGGTAAATCAATCGAAGCGGGGATATTTTACATGGACAACTGGAGTTACTGCCTGGCATTTGAAAGCAGGTAGCGGACCAAATTTTGATTGCGAAGCAATAGTTGCTCTGTTATTTATCGTTTTTGGAGTGAATTTGATTGGATTACGAACTGCTAAAACAGTTTATCGGCGAGCATAATGCCAAGCTATGGGGTAAAAACATCTGGCCGGATCAACTTTATATCGGTCCCCCGAACCTTGAGTTTACACAATCACTCAGCCGAGGCCTCGGAAAATTCCCGCTGTTAAACGCGATTGGAAGAAGTCGTTTTGATCAGATTAGTCGCCGCCGCACACTTCCAAAACTCACTATTCGAGCAGTCAGGTCGGCAGCCGATGGGAAGAAATTAGTAAGGTCGGCGCATAGTTTTCCGCGCTATATGTGGTGTTCCTTTCGCCACACCTTTTTGTTTGACAATGCCGCGGAATTTTTCCCCTGTATAGGAGAGATTGAACGGGACTGGCCAGCACGTTTCGGTCTGGAAAAGGGGATGATTATAACACGCTTAAGCTATACCCGGAGCAGTCTGGGATTTCCATTGCACTGGGATGAATGGGCCACAATTCAATTTCAACTACGTGGCTGTAAGGAGTGGTATATTGAGGATAAATCGGCCGCAAAATCAACCGATCCAAAGCCAGAGTCTGTAACCGCTTCACCGCCAACAAAATTTATCAAACATACGTTAAAACCCGGTGATATAATGTTTATGCCTTCCGAGTATTGGCATCAAACCAAAACACACACAGGATCTCTCTCATTTATCTTGTGTCTGGCGCCTCCGTCCTGGTTTCATTTCCTACCCAGAGATTTGCACGACAAGGCTAAGTCAAAGCCAGGTTGGAATGAGCGCGTGTTAGGGGTATGGAATGTCGATTCCGGCCGCGCACACGCAATCGAGCAACTTTCAAAATTAATCGAAACTTCTCCTTACTTACTTGATGGCTCCACCTCACCGGCGCCCCTAGACACTCCTGCGGTACTATATGATTCGATTGCATCCAAGTATTTCGGGGATAATTTTTTAAGACGTTAAGTTGCGAGATTAGGCGCTTAATCTCTGTTGTTTTAGACGTTTTACAAATACAAGTTCAGTACGATCATCATTAAGATTCTCAATTACACCACTTCGTTGATAGCCTGATCGGCTCAAAAATTGATCAATCTCGTGGTTAGCGATGTGAGCAGTGGTAAAGAGCTTTTCAGCCGTGCACTGGGACTCCACATAGCGCAACAGCTCAGTGCCTATACCCTTGCGCCGAAAATCGGGATGGATCATAAATACATTGATGAATCCGAAACCAAAAAACGAGTGGTTAAATATGCAGTATCCAACGACGTTGTCTCTCACATAGACGTGACACTCTCCACGACCGATAAATTCTTTAACCGACTCAGCGCGTTCAGGAATTAGCACTAAGATCGGGTCACAATCACATATGCCTTGAATATCTAACGGCTCAGCTTTGCGAATGAGGCTCATATTTTTCTAGCTATTGACATCCGTTATTGACAGTAACACGCTGCACGCAGAATATCTTATAGCTTGTTCTAAGCATATCTGTTCGTTATGAGAATAGGAAAACTTTGGGTATAGTCTTTCTCTTCGTACCCCCAGCTGTATCTCAGAGACTTCGTGTAAAATTAAATTTAAGTAGACAGATTCTAGGAAACTTTCTCCCAAAAATCGCGATAAGAGCAATCTAGCACCCGCCC
>CAZJXY010000221.1:0-6308 GCA_964549925.1 uncultured Bdellovibrionales bacterium
ATCGAACCACCGACACGCGGATTTTCAGTCCGCTGCTCTACCGACTGAGCTACCTGGGCGATGGAGGATTCTTACGATAAAGTCCGGCAACTTACAAGCTCGCTCCCAGGCCTAGTAAAAGGCTTGATAATGGCCGCAAACCCTAAGATACTCCCTGTTTAGTATGACTGCAAAATCGAAAAAAATACTCTTAGTTGAAGATGATAGTGACGCCAGATTGCTTACCACTCGGATGTTGGAAGGGTTGGGGCACTCAGTGGTCAGCTTCGGGTCGGGACCCGAGACCCTAGCTGGAGTGGCCGGACAGCGATTTGACGTTGGACTTCTTGATATCATGATGCCGGAGATGAACGGTTATGAACTTCTTGCTAAGCTCAAAGAGCTGCCTGCATTCCAGGAACTGCCAATTATCTTCGTCACCGCCAAGGACAAAGATAGTGAGATCCTTGAGGGTTATACCTCCGGTGCTACCTATTACATAACCAAGCCGTTTACTACAAAGCAGCTTGAGTACGGTATCAAGATCGTCACCGAATAAGCAGGTCAAAACTTTTAGTCCCGTAGAGAGCATAGTTCAATTGCTGATCGATCCGAAGACATTCAAAACCAACAAGCCTCTCCGATTTATTGTACTAGAGGGAGTTAACGGTGCTGGTAAAAGCACACTTCAAAGTTCTTTGGCAAAATTGATTACTCAGTCGGGACGTGAAGTAGTAACGACCAGAGAGCCAGGCGCCACGGAGCTCGGCCAGAAACTTCGACAACTTATCTTAAGCGGTGCCAAGGGTGATGTAACAGCTCTGTCTGAGATGTTTCTCTTTGGTGCTGATAGAGCTGATCATGTCGCTAAGGTAATCCGTCCGGCTCTTGAGCGAGACGCTGTGGTAATTAGTGATCGGTACTTTTACTCTTCGATTGCATTCCAAGGTCATGGTCGTGGTATGGACCAAAGCGTAATCTCTAAAATTAACGAGTTAGCGGTTCAGGGGGTTCTTCCAGGTCTTGTGATCTTACTCGATCTAGATCCCGCAACTGGGTTGAAGAGAAATTCTTCTGCCAAAGGAAATGACGAAAGAGATACATTTGAAGAGAAGGATCTGGCGTTCCACCAAAGGATCCGCCAGGGATTCATCGAGCTATCAACCCAAAGCGCAGAACCGTTCCTCATGGTCGATGCGACCAAATCACAGCAGGAGATTTTTTCCGTTATAACCCCCCTTATTGAGCGCAACTTATGAAGCGGATGCCCTCATTAGAAATTATCGGCCATACTAGGCAACGCGCCGCGCTTAAGTCGCTCGTCCACGAGAATAGACTCCCTTCTGCTATGATCTTTGCCGGAGCGGCGGGTATTGGAAAAGGTCTCGTCGCTCGAGAATTGATAACGACCCTGTTTTGTACAAAAAAAGAAGGCTATGGAGGATGTGGTGAGTGTCGTGGATGTCGACAATTCCAAACCAATACCCATCCAGACTTTTATAAAGTAGAATGCTCGGTCAAGGACGAAGCTGCTGTCGAGCAATGGCGTGAACTCCTCCGCGCTCTAGCACTTAAGCCTTTCGAGGGCGGCGTAAAAATTATCTTAATAAATGATGCAGAGCTAATTTCAATCCAAGCTGCAAATACTCTTTTAAAGACCTTGGAAGAACCTAGTAACAACACCTATTTTATTTTGGTTTGCGCCAACCCGCGGAAACTTCCGGCCACAATTAGGTCGAGATGCCAACGTTGGTTCTTTAGCTCCCTTTCGGAGGACGAATTTTCTGAGGTTATTAAACAAAAGCCCCAACTGCTTCAAAACTTCGAACTTCAGTCGCTAACTGAATTGTCTAAGTTCTGTGACGGCAGCTTATCTAACATAGCTCAATTGGTAGAAAATCAGGAGTATTGGAAATCACTTCTGCGCGAGCTAGGTCGCGTTAGAAGCGGCGACATAACGGCGGGCTTGAACCTAGCAAAGGAACTTTCCAAGGATAAAGACTCTCTCCGCACTCGACTCTCATTGCTCCGCATCGCCGCGCGATCTGCGCTAAAAGAGGCCGTTTCCACTGGGGATTTAAACCTACAGCGCCGTACCTCCGATTTATTGAGCAATTTAATTCTTGCCGAAGTTTTTATTTTCGAAAAGAACCTGAATTCCGGGTATGTTTTAAGTAACATTTTCACTGCTTTTAGCGCTAAAGGTGAAAATGGTGTATGGAAATATAGGAATCCCTCTCGTATCGAAGAGATGATCATCGGATTTTAATGCCAATATTCAATTAGGAATGGAGTTATGAGTGAAACTGATGTCAATTCACCGAAACCGGCAACAGAGTCAGTGCCGACAGTGCCCGCCGAAGATCTGATTGAGATCAAAGATTTTGCGAAGATTAAGCTAAGAGTTGCTCAAGTTGTTAGTGCAGAACCGGTCCCTAACTCTCAAAAGCTACTAAGGCTAATGGTAGATCTCGGAGAAGCGGGCGGCAGACGTCAAATTCTAGCCGGTATCGCGAAGCTCACAACTCCAGAGTCTTTAGTCGGTCGGAAAATTGTTGTGATTGCAAACTTGAAGCCAGCCAAATTAATGGGAGTTGAAAGCCAAGGGATGCTGCTTGCAGCCGGAGACAAGGATCCTTTGGGTTTATTGCAGGTCGACACCGACGTACCGATTGGCAGCACTGTGCGATAAAAGAGTACTCCTGTGACAGCTCCTCCCCCCATAATTGATTCACACACACATTTAGATTCACCAGAATTTGAAATGGATCGGGAGGAGATTATTTCTCGCGGAAGAGCCGCCGGGATAATTGCTTTTATCTCTATCGGCGCCGGTGGGGAAGGCGGACTAACATCGGCTAGGAACGTGGTCAAGCTAAGCGAAAAGTACTCGGATGTATTTGCCTCTGTCGGTGTTCACCCACACCATGGTTCCACCAGCTTGGGGGATCTTTCCGAGTTAAAAGCTCTGGCTAAACATCCAAAGGTAGTCGCTATAGGCGAAACCGGTTTAGATTTTTTTCGCGATTGGTGTCCTAAAGATGATCAGTATCGTTGGTTTAGAGCGCAAATCGAGCTCGCGCTTGAGGTCGATAAGCCCATAATCATTCACTCTAGAAGCGCTGCGGAAGAATGCTTATCGGTATTAAAGGAGATGAACGCCGGGAAAGTAGGTGGGGTTTTTCACTGTTACTCAGAAGATGCCGAGTTTGCAAAGAAACTCGCACAAATAAACTTTTTAGTCTCTTTTCCCGGGAGTGTAACTTTCAAAAAAGCTGAGGCGCTGCGCCATGCCGCAAGGGAGATCCCACTCTCTCAGATCATGGTTGAAACCGATGCTCCATACATGGCACCGGAACCGAATCGTGGCAAGCGCTGTGAAAGCGCCTTTGTTATTGAGACCGCGAAGCGAATCGCATTGGAACGTAAGATCGAGTACTCAGAATTTGCTAAGGCGGTGACAGAGAACAGTAAGAAGTTTTTTAAATTGAAGAACTTAGACTAGGAAATCAGATGAGCGAGCAAGCGTCAATTCAAGACCTAATTGGATCGGAAAACCACTGTCACGGATGTGGCCCGAATAACCCGCAGGGTTTAAGAATTAAGAGCCATCTTAAAGGAGCAGAATCAGTCTGTTTGTTTAAGCCTCTGCCACATCACTGCGCTGGTTCAACCGAGGTGCTAAACGGCGGTATAATTGCTTCATTAATTGACTGTCACTGCGTAAATACGGCTATGGCTCAAGCCTACATAGATGAGGGAAGAGAAATTGGGAGTGATCCGAAGATTTGGTATGTCACAGCAACACTTCAGGTCTCTTATTTAAAGCCCACAGCTATAACAAAACCGGTCGAGGTAAGGGCCAGAATCGTCGAGAAGACCGATCGAAAAACCAAACTTACCTGTTCGCTTTTATCGGAAGGTATCGAGACAGCAAAGGGTGATGTTCTAGCTGTCAGAATCAGGCGCTAGACTCGAGCTTTTAATCCTGTATCAATCTCATCACCAAGTAGCTCGGGTAGCTCTGGGTGAATCTGCTTTCCACCATGAGATTCAACGATCTGTTGCTTAGTAGTTTGAATCTGGCGCTGAAGATGCATCAGCGCATCAATTACAGTTTCAGGCCTCGGCGGACATCCTGGGATATACATATCGACCGGGATGAGTTTATCTATCCCCGCGACTGTCGAATAGTTATCATAAAAGCCCCCTGAAGACGCACAAGCTCCAAACGCGACAACCCATTTTGGTTCGGTCATCTGCTCATAAACCCGAACTAGTACCGGTGCCTGCTTATGTGTGATTGTTCCAACAACCATCAAGAGGTCGGCCTGCCTTGGAGTGAAACGTGGAAGCGCAGCACCGAATCGGTCTGTGTCATAATGTGAGCAGTTGACCGCCATAAACTCCATTCCACAACAGGCGGTAACGAATGGGTAAGTAAATAAGGAATACTTCCTTGCCCAGCCTAAGGCTGAGTCAACGGTTGATACGAAGAAGCCCGGATTTTCTGTACGTGGTGGCATGGTCTCACTATATTCCGATTTTGGGTTAGCACACAAATTATAGGTCGGTTTGCTATACACTGGCAACAGGGTGTAATGGACTAGAAAACCTCATTAACCGCAGTAATGATCTCTCGAGGCCTACTCACTACAACGTCTGGCTTAGAAAGCGTCACCCTTCGAGTCGATATCCAGCCATATGCCACACCAATCGTTCTAGCCCCCACCCGCTTCCCCGCTATTATATCGGATGGAGAATCACCGATCATTACAGCGTTAGAAGGGCGAATTCGAGTAACCTTTAGCGCTGCTTGTAAAAGCATGGTTTTATCACTAACGCCCCTTCCACCAACGATCGCTTTAAAATAGCGATCCAGACCTTCTTCCCTTAATTTATTCAGGATAAACTTCTTGGAAGTAGTCGAAACAACCACCAACTTAAATTCATCCGCTAACGTCTTGATTACCCGATCAATGCCCCTAAAAAGTCTCACCCCGTTGTATGTAAGAAAGAGATCGTAGTTCTCGAGCACTTCAGGAAGTTCACTCAATTTAAATCCGTTTTTTAAATAATTATTTTCCCAAGCAGAGTCGTAATACCTACGCCAGCCACTCTGAGTGCGGATCGGAAATCGTCTCCCAAAGTGTGCAAAGTTTGCAACATAGGCGTTAAGGTGGGCCCTCCATGAATCCGCGATTACACCATCAAAATCCAAGGCGACTAAGTAAGACATAGTGAACCCTAACCCTACAGATTCGAAGTAATTTAAACTTCTCAATTTCCTAGAGGTAACCGCGAGCCAAATATGGCTTCGCAATCCCGGTACGACAATTGCATATTGGAACCTTCTGGGAAAAGGTATACTAATACCTAACGGTGTTGTGTGCGATTTAGGGAGGTAATTTGAGACCCTACATTGCACTGGTTTTTACGATCATAGTTTCAGCTTTTGGGTCCACCGCTGCCCAAGCCTTGCCTATTACAATTTCCCAGTCTCAAGTCCTCGACACTTATTCGCTAAATTCTCGCTCGATTACCTGCTTTCTTGACCAGTTAAATCAGCCAGCACTGGGGTTTACCAAATCTGAAAACTCGGATGGAACTATAACTATATCGCTGATTAGAATCTCTCGGATCCAAAGCAAGCTAAAAAAATTAAAGTCGGAATTATTGAAAACCACCGCTGAAACTACCAAGAGACGGTACCACAAGCTTCGTCAGATATTAAAGCGGCTGCGCGAATTGCAAAGAGATTGTGTCGAAGCCTCAAATGATCCGCTCCCTACTCCCTCACCTACCCCAGGCACATCACCGACTCCCGATCCGACAACCAATCCCATTCCGCCTATTAGCACTACTGCCAGCTGTAACGACGGCGCTGATAACGATGACGATGGCTTGATCGACCGATCAGACGATACCTGCCGACGATTTCCGCATGTGGAGTACGATACTTCGAGCACTGCAAATGGAAGCCTGGTGGGCGGCTGGACCGTTTTTCAACCGAGCAGTGACTCACGATTAGTCTACGTAAGTAGTTCTGAGGGAAACGATTCAAATAGCGGACTCGCGCCGGGACAGCCAAAGCAAACTATTACCGCAGCCCGCACACTACTCCGCCATGGATTCCCCGACTGGTTGCTATTAAAGCGCGGTGACACATTCGAGCCGCTAATAGAGCAATGGAAAACTGGAGGAAGATCGCGAAGCGAGCCTGCAGTCATCGCAAGTTACGGAGCGTTCAGCGACCCTCGCCCAGTAATTCAAAGCTCTGGAGCAGAAGGATTTAGAATTGCCGGCGGAGGCGGGTCCCCTGCCATAAT
>CAZJXY010000222.1:0-6302 GCA_964549925.1 uncultured Bdellovibrionales bacterium
GTACGGAATGGGACGAGTTCCAGTTCGATTAGATGTCACATCACTTCCGGTATTTTCGATAGCTGGGTAGCCATTTAGTCGTATTCCATATAGATCTTGCATTATAATAGGCGAAGTTGGAGTGCATAGCATCACCTAATATGATCAAACCAAATTTACAACTCGTTACACCGCTTGTTATCGAAGCGATCTTTATTTGTACTCTATTGACGATGATCGCTCACATGATTGGGATAGTCGACGTCGATGCTCATGACCTATTACTAGCGCTCCCGCTAATACGACATTATGCCTTTCCGGACCTGTATTCACCCAATGATCTTCTAATTGCCGCAAGCGAGACTACTCCCTTTGTGCTTTACTCATGGCTTGGATTTTTGTTTAGAGCCGGTGTTAACATTGAGAGCTATCTTGGCGCATTATATCAATTTCTGCTTGCGGCGGCACTTGTACCCATATGGTTAATGGCATTCCGCATTAGCGGCAGTAAATTCCTTTCGGGGGCATTTATCACTACTCTGGTGTTGTCTAATACCGGCGCGGGGGCCCTGCAATGGACAAGCTTTCCAACTCGCTGCCTCATTAGTAGCTCTGCTGCGCTGCCATTTCTTTTTGCCGCCTTGTATTCTTCATTAACCTCCAGACATCTAATTTCTATAATATATTCTTGTCTTACTGCAGTGCTACACCCCGGATTCGGACTTATTTCACTCACATTATGTGGAAGTTGGAGTATTAGATTACTACCTCAAGCTTGGAAATTAAGGCTGCTTTATTGGTCACCAGTTTTTATCATTTTTGCGGCAATTCTGAGCAATTGGTTTCCGGCTTTCCTAATTCACGATCGACCATCATACGATAGAGCTCAATTCTGGGAGATATTTAGAGAGTTTTCAGTTCACGCGTTTATAGAAACACATTGGCCCGAGGCTTATTTGCTCTGCTTCATAGAGCTCATTCTTACCTTAAAATTTTTAAAATACCTCCCACCCTACGCTCAAAAATTCTTTTCTCACTGCCTAATTGTAATACTCCTTTTGTGCAGCATATACATCCTCAATCTATACTATCTTAAGATTCCAGAAGTCGCCCTTGCTTTCCTTTTTCGCTCTACAGTAATACTTAAAGTCATTGGGACTTTATCAATCTTTGTAGGGATCCGCGCACAAGTGACTCTCGCGCGGGATCGGGTTGCCATCGTTTTCCTAATCATCTCTCTACTGCTTTGGATCTCCGCCTTAAAAACGCTACTCGACTTTTTTATTGTCGCCTCACTTACATGCCTGGTTTTATCTTGCGAAACAAATCGACTTTTTAGAATTCTGGTAGCGATGTTGACGTTGAGCGTACTGGGAACACTGGCATTGTTCGGAAGCTCCAATGGATTCTTGGCTTTCCTTGTACCGGGAGTTTCAATCATCTACGCCTTACGCTTTACTTGCGTGAATTTAGGTGAGCGCTCGGATGTAAAACATTACAAGCGATCGGAATCGGCATTTAACTGGATAACTGCGCTGTTTCTTTGTGCAAACTTCGGTGCGTTTGCGTTACATGGTAAGGAATTCTACCTTCGGATAGATAACCTTGAAAGACATCTTCCTCGCGATTTTGTCTCCCTTGCAGAATGGGCACGTACGTCCACTCCTAGAAATTCTCTATTTCTGACCGATCCTGCTGACAACAACTTTCAACCTTTTCGCGTGATTGCCGAACGTTCGCTATTTATACTGCCCGTAGATATTAATCAGCTTGCATACAGTCCAAAGCATTACCTTTATGGGGCACACCGACTAAAGAGTATCAGTTTTCAGCTCCCTGGTAAGTCAGTTAAACCTGGGTCTTCAAGCGATCACCCGGATTTATTATCAGAGCGGATCTTAGAGTCGGTGGGGAATTTTGGAGTCACCCACATCATTTCGTCGCAAGGCTCTTCCTACCTAAAATTACCTAGAGTATATGAGAATACGAGTTACGTGGTTTATCAGGCGCCAAATGGGTAACAACTGCAATTTTGGCGCACTATCTCCTCGGTACCTCGGTCAGAAAACTGGTTACCGGTAGTCAGAGAACAGGCCATAGCCTTTGGTGCAAGTTAAAGTTAGGTAGGAAGTTTTCGATGCCCAGCCAACTACTTAGCTCTCACCGGAGTAAATTCGATAATATTCTCTGTTCTGTCGAAATGAAGACGGAGGAGGGGTAGTTCTGCTATAGTCTTTCAAGACCCCATATAAACGTTGTACAGATCGTATTGTTATGTCTGGCGTCTCCAATTCATACCTCAAGTATTCAAAAAATTCGGGCTCGATTTGTACATGGATCGCGGTTGCCACACTCTCCCTCCTTTACCTTCTATTCATTTTTTCGGGTAATCAGCACGAAACTTTTTTCCTGCCGCATCGTTCGGACTTCATCGAATACTGGAGCGCTTTCCAGCTCTGGATAAAGCAGCTCAATCCATATCTCGGAAGTAACATGCTCTCGATCCAACGCGACACCGTCGGGTCAGAAATTCCACTTATGATGTGGAACCCACCCTGGATTTTAATACTTCTTTCACCAATTTTAGCGCTTCCCTACAATTCCGCCCTTATAATTTGGAACTTACTAAACCTTTTATTCGTTTGGGCTAGCGTAGAACTTCTAGCCAAGGTGTTTAGTCTAAATAATCTAAAGATTGTGTCATTGGTACTAATACTCCTGCTCCTTCCAACACGAAGTTCGCTTAATCTTGGCCAACTAGGCACCCTGCTGCTTTTTGGAAGCTCACTTTTTCTCTGGGGTAAGACTACACAACGTAACCTTGTGGCCGGGATCGGCATAGCTATTTGCTCAGTCAAACCGCATCTATTCGCGCTTCCCTTGATCATACTCGTTTGGGAGTTGGTATCGGGCAGGCAGTACAATAAGCTGTGCCCCACGTTCGCACCTCTCACTTTGCTTATTGGCTCTGTGCTGATCCTCGACCACCAGATTGTATTGAATTGGATTGGGAGTCTAAGCTGCCATAACTGTGCAGCTCCTGCACCAGCTTTACTAGATTGGATCTCTCCTAATTTGCCTTACCTGGTTCGCGTCGGTCTACAACCTTTGCTCTCAGGCACCGCACTAGCGCATCCGGCACTACTAATAATGATCTTTCCCTTTGCGCTAATAACCTTATCCGTGATCCTTTTGATCCGGATAAGACCAAAATTAAATTGGAAGCTAATCTTCGGTCCGCTCCTTGCGATTGCAACTTACGCCGCTCCTTTCGGCTGGGTGTTTGATCAGACCGTGCTTGGTTTACTTATTTGCCAGATTGTGGCTGAAACTAGGCAGTCTCCTAAAATTTTTTACATTGCTTTAGGGATGATTATCTTCTGGGAAGCTTCTCTAATAGGGTGGGAACTTACGGCGACACAATTACACGAATTTCCCCCAAGTGGCCCGGCACTGCTAGCGATTTGGTTTGTAACGAGGCAACTTATGTCAGCCCCACGGACTCTTTCCACTGCTTGATAAATTGTTCTAGCGTATATCTGCCACAAATTGACTTAGCATCTGCCCCAAGTTTTTGACGTAACTGGGGATTAGCCACCAGTTCAGAAACGGCCCTGACTAACTCAAAGTTATCCATGGTTCCAACCAATATACCGTTGACCCCGTTCTCAATTATCTCAGCTGGTCCGCTTTTGCAGTCGGTTGCAACCGCCGCAAGCCCAACACTCATCGCTTGTGCCAAGCCACCCGGAAACCCCTCGTAGTCAGAACACAGTACGAAGATCTCAGCTTGTTTTAGTACTGCACATGGTGTGCGTGTAAGCCCGGGGAGCGAAATCTTGTGACTTAAATTTAGTTGATTTACCTGCGCCTGCAACTCTTTTCTAAGTTCACCCTCGCCGAATATCGTAAGACTCCATTCAGGGAATTTCTTATAAACTTCAGCAAACGCTCCAATTAAACGATCGAAGCGTTTCTGTTTAGTAAGCCTTCCAATCGAAACTATTGAGGGCGATGGCAAGATTCTATCAGCATCCTCAATTTCCGGATTCAGCACAGGATTTGGTATTACCGTGATTTTTGATCTCAAACTTGCAGGGAAATACGCCCTTGCACTCTCAGTTAAGACTACAATTTTACTTGCCCGTCGATAGATTAAGTTTCTAAAGATCTTAACAATTTGAGCTAAAAAGCCGCTACGGTTCTCTAAAAGGGAGCTATACGCCGGATAAATTCTCTCGCTAACAATTACCGGGCAGCCACGGGCAGCGAGTAAGGTCAGAATATTTGCTTGATCCATAAAGCAAATGATCCGATTCGGGGCTACTCTTTTTATCTCCTGACCTAAGCGCCGGATTAATTTGAATAGGTCAATAATCTTTCCCAATCCGTGCTTCTCTTTAACTGAGAATCCAAGTGGAATAAGATCAATCTTCGGATCGAGCTTAAAAAACGGTTTATCCAGAGTGAATGTAATGATTGAGACCTGATTACCTTCAGCGCAAAAGGTATTGGCTAGAATCGAGAGAATTCGCTCTGCTCCGCCTGCAGAAAGGGAATTTATGACGAAGACAAGCTTCATTGATTTACTTTATCTCTGGTTTGGCATTCGAGCCAGGCTAAAGGTCGATCTGGGGAATATTACTGATCTGCTCTGCGGTTACCGGCTTAAATTCGGAACCAATATCTAACGCAAGCTGAACGTGTTCAGGTGTTCCCCCAACAAAGGCTTTTGTAATCGAAGCAATTAATGACTCCCCCTTACTTCCACCGAAAGTGGATATTGTGTCCGTCACGTATGTGCGTTGCGTTGGAGGAAGCGGATATTGATCGAACACAACATAGGTCTGTTCATCGCGGAAAAAGATCTCTAGGGTCGGAAATTTAGGGGGGTGTAATGGATCCTCACCTCGGGTAGCAATTCGCCAGCGCAAATACTGCGCGGATTGGAACGGTTCATTACTTTCGGAAGAGTGGCGGATAATTTCATTCAACTTAAAAGGATCAAGCCGGTTAAAGTCCATCTGTGCAAACGCCTCTACTGCCGCCAAACGTTTATCCGAAATCTTTTTTAGCTCTCTTGGATTTAGTACACGTTTTTTAGCCTGCGGCTCGTGTAGCTCGAACATAAAGAAATCCAGCTCCCCTGCTCCGACTACTTTAATCTCATGTATTCCCGGGACCGCCTCAGTCGGAAGATTGGTACTAAGCCTGGCATAGCAAGTCTCTGTACTTGATCTCTTATCTGCAAAAAAAGGGGTAGTGATTGCGGTTTTTGGATTGTCGACACCTAGTACTTCTATTCCTGCGGTCGATTGCAGCTTGTTGAAGTGGATGCGATTTAGCTCCTCCTTTATCGCTTCCCGTCTGAAGGAATGCGTCGCCAGATCATTTTGATCGGGAAATTGGATAATCTGCGCTGAACGCTGAGAAACCGCCACCGTAATGCCCCCAAAAAACCTAATTCTCTGCCAATAACCAACGGGCCGTTATCTCATCCGCTGCCTACTCTGGAGCGGCCCAAAATGGCTAGAGTTTTCTGAATTCTTATCCTTATGATGTAAGAAGGGTCGATTTCAGAGCCCCAAAAAACGACCCGCTAAAAAATATTACAAGCCGCGAGGTTTAGCATAACTACCTGACCTTATTATCTTTTCTCAAATCGACCATATTCGGACCAGGTCACCGTTTTTGAATAGGCCACCATAACTCCTTTAGAATAGTTCATACGGCTCTCTTTCCGGGGGGAGCAAATCATCCAAAGGTTTCCGGAAATCCCGTTTTCACTTTATTAGGTTGCTTTACTCTCGCGGCACGCAGGATTAACGCGTCCGACTTGGAGGCGCCAAAGTGAATAGAATCGTTAATGCGATTAAGCTTCAAAAGTTTAGCAGACGAAACCTTATTATGGGATTACTCGGCGGACTACTCGTTACCGCCATCATATTCCTACCCGAGATAATTTCGTTTGTGGGCAACAAGCAAAGCACAGTCACAGCCGGTGGTGGATTTGACGATATCTTCGCCTCGTTAAAGCCAGAGTTTTCAAGCCCGGTGAATAACGAAGCCTCAAACGAACCAGCCGGTAGGCATGTGACAAAAATTGAGCCCGGGGATGGTTGGAGCGATGATGCAGGGTATGACCTTCCTGCTCGTCCACGACTTAACCGCGATCAACACCGAGCCAACATCTCTAGGGCAAGGCAAGAATCTCTTATCCTTGCAAAGAGACTGGGGGTTGATGGAGTCCAGACCAAGTTTGCGCTTTTTGACTTTGCAAACTCGTTAGGACTGGTACTCGCCGGAACTGCCGATCTATTTTC
>CAZJXY010000223.1:0-6277 GCA_964549925.1 uncultured Bdellovibrionales bacterium
CTAAAATCCTCCCTGTACTCCATAGCCATCCCTTCTAGATAAAAATTGCCTAGAAAGGGAATCAACGGCTTAACTCGCGCTCGCACTATAACCACAATGGGCTGTCCGTTTTCTTCGAATAGGCGGGAAATCGGAACACTGGGGTCGCGAAACGAATCGCCAGCAGTACATGGCAAAGCGGGATTACAAAGTGTCGGGTGATTTACAAGAGCATTGTCTTCTTCGCGTGAATAAAATTCGCCCGGTCTGAGCACTACTGCGCCGACTAAGTCCGGCGCTGGCGGATCGATATCGTCTTGTGTGGCCATTTGAAAAATTTTGTTGGGCAGCAGTCTAACGGGGGCATTCGAGTCAAAGGGCGCCAAAAATGTGGACAACGGAAGCCGCATGGCATCCTGGATGGCTTGAGATCTAGCCTGTAAATACTCGCTGTATTCCGGATCCTGATATTCATATTGCATGCCGCGCATGCGGGCTGCGGTTAATGCTCCGCGTTGCGCGCCTTGTATCAGCACGCCCTGAATAGCCATGTACCGCGCAGATTCGATTAGGATGCCTATACAAGCCAGCAACAGACCAATAACCAAGCAAAACTCAATCATGCTCGCACCACGTTCTAGTCGCGTCATTTAGAGATCGATCTTGCTTTGAAAATGTACTTGATTTCTTTTGCCACTGTAGTGTTTGCATTTCAAGCATAACATAGACGCACATACCTCGCTCTAAGAAAACTTGCCGCCTAAGCTATAGCGGAAGATACTCCGCACGAGCCCCAGCCGAAAGTTCGATGTTTTTAAAAAAAGGTAAAAAGCCGTTGAACTCGGCGCTGATTTGAACCGATACACTATTTTGCAGCTTGCCGGGGTCTGGTTGGCTAGCATCCAGCGCCTTAAATGACGAACTAATATGGACGTTACTGAGTTTTAAAGGGTATTTGCTGAGCAAATTATTTAAGCGCTCTTGGACTAAGAATTGTCTGGCGGGGCAAGTACTAAGCGAGCCACCGTCTCGGCAGCTACTTGCTAAGTCAACAAATTGCGATCCATCCGCACTTTCGAGTGCGCTTACTTCCGAGGCAAGCCTTGCTCCAACGCTGGCGAGTTGCCCGAGCATCATGTATTGCGTAAGCATGTGGCCGAAGTCGAGCGCACACGCGATGAACAAGGTAAGTATGGGCATTACCATGCCCATTTCTACCAGAACTGAACCTTTTGATGATTTTAGTTGAGCCATGTTGACTGACAAATCGATGTAAACCGTTAGATCAGCAACTAATATGCCATTTTGGCCGGTCACCAAATACACCTTTGTAATCGGTTTAGTTCTACGTTTTTTTCTTAGATCGCCCTAGGATTAAATCTTGGTAACTAAATATTCCGAGTGACAAGAACGCAAAGTGCGGGCTTTAGAGCAAACCAGCCAGCGATTCCAAAGAAGTTTGACTGATCTTAAAATCAGCGCAGCCTACGGCGCTTGGAGCGACTTAATCGAAGACGAGCTGCCTGAATGCAAGGTAGGCGACTGAAGCATTTTTTAAGATAACGCGCCACAAAAAGCCTAGCGTCACAGTCGCCTGATTCAATCGGCCGACTCCCAGCGCAACCTTCACAAATACTAACACCCCGACTCCCAGCGCAACTTTCAAAAATACTAGCACACCAACTCCTTCCAATACCTTTACTCCAACCAATACTCCTTTTTTGGATTCATTACCTCCCCCGCGGCGACTTCAATTTCAGCAAAGCGAATGATCTTTGCCCATGCTTTGAGAACACGGAGTTTATTCGTATTGCAAATTACTAATTAATTTGTAACAGCTGAGGTGGCGCCGGAGGAGATGTATCAGTTGGAGCTGCCGAATAGAAGCCCATGCCTGGGCACTGCGCCGGGTTAGTCAAGTGATAATCATGCGCTCCAGAATTTACAAAGATGCTAGCGGGATTAGATTGAATAATGACAATTGAGCTTGGGTCGAATCCAAAGGTGGCCTGTGCCTGCGATTTAGTGTAGTGCTCAATGTTTCCCGCTGCGTGGCGCTGGACCATTTGGAAATCGTTATAGGGAGTGATAAAACAGTTATTATTACTAACGATATTCTTCAAAATTGATTGGGCAGGGTTTGCGGGATCGGGGTGTAGCTGACTCTTCTTAACATAGGCCAAAGTATCGTAGTCAGCGCCCGCTGACCGCGCCTTCATGCCAGCGAATATGTTATTGTTGACGTGATGGCCAGTTCCGCTGACAACCGAAAATAGCAGATCGAGCCCGACAAAGGTGTTGTAGGTAACGACCAAGTTTTGACCGCTAATCGTTAATAGGCGCGGGTCGGCTTCGAAATCTACGTTATCCTGGCCCGATACCGTCCCCACTGGCCCGAATCCCTCATCAACATTGTAGGTAATATTACGTGTAAAAGTAACATTGGAAGTTATAATAAAACCCAGGGTGTCTGCATCATGAATCAGATTTTCTGTTGCTAAAACCGGCCCCGCCCCGACATTCTTAAAGAAGAACGCTTGGGGGACATTATAAACTGTGTTCCCCCTGATTTCTATGCGGCCGTTTCCTCCGCAATCATAACCGTAATACGACTGACAATTGATCATTGTTAAGGCTGCAAAGTGTTCCCGATCGCCGATGTTGTTCCATTGTCCCGGTTGCGCTACATCAAATAGATCGTGAAGTTGGTTATTGACGATCTGAATCTCATATGGGCCTCCAGTATCTCCGCGGTTAATTCTGATTAGGCCTGGATTGCTTCCGCCATCCACACTCAGGTGATGCACGTTGTTATTGTGAATAACAATATGGTGATTGAGACTGCCGCCGCCCGATGCGCCATCAGGTTGAGCATTAATCTCAATAGAGCCGTTGACTACTTCAAACCCCGAAATAGTCCAATAGGACTTTTCACGAACAACAATGGCGAGGTGACCTTGATTGTTCAAGTTGAAACGCGCGTCGTTCATGTTAAGGATCGGAATTTCGCCAGGATAATTTCTAACCGTAATCGGGTTGCCCGCCGTGCCGTTCACTACTGAATACTGTCCGCCAACATCCTGAATAGAAATAAATAGATGAGTTCCCTGCAGCCCTACGCTTGCATTATCGAAATTGTAACTGCCGGCACGAGCATAAATAAAATCTCCCGGCCGGGCCCTACTAATTGCAGGTGAGAAACTCTTATAAGGTTGACAAAACGAACCGTTGTTGCTGTTAAGCCCACCTGGCTCCACATAATAACAATGCGCGGTTCCAGCAGCTTCACAGACAGCGCTTGCCGGGTCGCAGCTTTGGCCGAATGCTGCTCCAACACTGCTAAAAACAATGAGCACAGTGACAAATCGTGAAAGCACTGACACCTAATTCTAAATCATCAGTAAGTATTTTACCAGCGGCACCTTGGATTAGCAATCGTTAATTGAGCCGTCGCTGCAATTTCCGTCCCGGTTGTTAACTCTCGCCACAACTCTTGCGGCCTGTGTCTTGCAGCTAACGATGCTCGACAACTAAAAACTCTAAACCGTATGAGAGATTTTCTTACGGGAGGTCTGACTATTTCGACAGTGTAGGAAATCGTAAACCTCCAGCGGAGCTCGGATACTTACTTGTGAGTAACACGCTGCCCGTATATTCTAGGCCTCATACTACTTCTGCGCCTCTAGCGTCTTATCACTTTTATATGAGGTTTATGGTTTCAGTTCTCAGGCTGAATGTTGAGGCGTTCCGCTTGAGTCTTCTGGCCTTCGTTACTCAAGTCCCCGTTTCTATACGTCTGCTCCCTGAAATCTACCGATGGCCCCGGGGCTTGTCGTCTCTCGGTCGAGCGAGTACTCGATGCTGTTATTTCACGGCCTGAACCTCCGCTGAGCGAGGTGTATCTCGGACACAAGTAAATTCCTTTCAAAATAGGCAAAATGCGACGGAAACTTTTCCGTGGAAGTTACGAACACGTAATCTTTGGCTTGGAGCTTCTAGATGGATGCATGGTTAGAATGTCGCGTCTCATCTACTTCTTTTCTTCGCTGTCTTCTTCGTCCTTTTCCTTGGATTGCACTATGTCTAGGGACTTGCTCGGTTGCTGCACTGCCGCAGTAATGGACTTGCCGGTAAGAATATTAATAGTTTGTCGCTGCCTGGGCGACATAGGTTGTGAATTACTCTTAGTTTTTACGACAATAGAACTTTGTTCAGGGGATCGGTGCTGATCGTTAGCAACACGAGGTAGCCGTTTAAATCTACGCATCTTCCTGAGGTGGTTAAACCTTGAGCTAAATCGACGAGCGCGAGCTCGCCGGAAACTTGAGTCCTGCTCCGCGGACATTTCTTCTTCAACGATATCAAGCAGCTCCCTAAGTAATGAGGCATTTAGTGTCGAATTGTGTTCCAACAATTCGTGTATCCTAAGCAGCATTTGTATTCGTTGAAGTAGTTTAGCGGACTGATTGAGGGCTGGATTCTGTAATGCAGCGATCATCCTGACAACCAGCAAATGTAAGTTAGAGTTCTGATAGGTCTGCTGAATTAATACCTGGGTGTCACCGGATAATGAAAACCGTAAGGCAGATTGAAGGGCGGCTAAGGACTCTCGGAGCGTGCGGAGGGCTGTGAGACTTGAAGCGGACTGTTTGTTTTGAATTAGGTCGACTGGCACAAGATCAGCCCCGATTTGTCGCTTACTAGGTGGGTTGTTATCGCGGGTCGATCTGTCAAGCTGACGCTGGAGCCGCAGGTTTTTTAGCTCTACACTTAATAAACGTATCCGTTTGCTAAGCTCGATATTCTGGTATTGCAACTGTTGACGATCTTTCAAGCTTAGCGAATTCCCATGTAGCTTCAAATACTGTCTTTGTAGCGCAATAGTCTCTTTAAGTTCTCGAATCGTGGCGCGTAGATTCTCTAATGCTCCTCTGGTTGAATTGGTGGTTGACTTTGAGGAGACTTGCGCTTTGGATCTCAGCACTTGGTCAAGAGCTACAGTGAGTTTGTCTATCTGCCTCGAAACCCGAATTTTGGCTAATTCAAAATTACGCTCGCCCGGGCGAGAGGACTTATCATTCATTTGCCTCTCTACAACTTTTAGGGCCTTGATTAACTCTCTTAGTTCCCGTGGACTAAGCAAGTGGAGGTTTAGCTTGGCGACTGCAGAAATGACAAGTCTAATCTCCCGGGCAAGTTGAGGAGAAGGGTTCGTTTTAAGTTCTTGCGAAATCATTCTAAGTTGCTGTGAGGATTTCTCCGCAATTAGATTGATCGACGTGAGAATTAGCTTGTCGATCGCAGCTTGGCTGCGTCCCTCGGTGACTGTTCTTTGAAGTTTTTCGGCAGAGGTAATTAGTTCGACCAATCCCTTAACGCTCCAGGTGTCCTTATGCGAGATAACTTCTTTTTGAATTAAGCGTAGCTCCCCGGTCAAATCATGATTTCTGAATTTGTCAGCACTAAAATGGTTTTCAATTTTTTCAAGTCTACTTAAGATATCCCGCTCGAAAGTATTGGTCGCCGGCGCTACTTGTCGATTAACCGCAAGGACCTCGGACGTGGTCTGTAACTTGCCACTAGAACTTAATATCTCAACAATCCTGTCGTTTAGTTCACGCGCGTTGACGGAATTATCTTTGTGTTTAGCAAGTTTACTTTCCAGTCCCTCGACGTATTCGACCAATAACTTTCGAATGTCCGGGGTCACAGATAGTTTCTCTGAGTTAAGAATTGCCCTGAGCTCACTTGCTGTTAATCTGGTTAGGGCATCAAGTTGAGAAAAATGATGCAGCTGTTCCGACGTTGTATGAGTCCGAACGATGGACTTCTCAAGAGATAAGAGAGCTTGGGTGTGATCTGAAATTCTCTCCAGTGTTGCCCTCATTGTTGGATCTTTGGCGAGAAGTTCTCTAACTTGCGGTTCGAGACGCAACTCCCTCTCAATAAAAACCTTTTGGGAAGTTTCTCGGACTTCGCTTCGTTGTCTTTCTCTATCAGACAATGAATTATCTGGTTGCGTTATCCTGTCTCGCATATTGATTTGCACTAAAGGCTCAACTTCACGAACCGATGCAACCCGGGATTGAATTGGGGTTGGTTCAACCCTTGTCTCGGCGATATTGAGGTTTGTTAAGCGCGGAGGCTCGTTAGTCAATTGAGTTGGTGTTTGGATAGGATCTTGCTTAACTTCGGGTATTTCGGGGTTTCGAGGCTGGTCGAATTTAAACGCACTAATATTGCTTCTAGTTTGTTCAAAATGATCGCTTATTTTTCGTGCATCCTCAATGATCGAATT